>NZ_JAAGNB010001364.1:0-15886 GCF_010550475.1 Amycolatopsis sp. SID8362 | reverse complement strand
ACCGGGACCGGCGTGACCGCGGCGGTGGCGGGCAAGATCGCCATCGCGGTCGCGATCGTCGGCGGGCTGGTCGCCGGCGGGCTGTTCCTCATCCCGCGCGGGGACGACCCGCCCGCGCCGCCCGCACCGCTGTCGGTGGCCATGCAGACCATGACCGGCCGGGACCCGGCACTGCCGATCAGCTACGACCTCCAGTACCCGCAGGTGTCCGGCGGCGCGGACGCCGCGGTCCGGCAACGGGTCAACGACGCGTTGCGCGCCCCGGCCGACAAGCGGCTGAAGTCCATCAAGGACGGTGTCGCCGAGCCGAGCACGCTCGAGCGGGTCCGGCAGGAGGGCGAAACCGTCGCGATGCGCTCGTCCGCGCGGGTCCTGCGACAGGCACCGGGCCTGCTTTCCGTGCGGTACGACCACGATCTCGACTCGGCCGTGCTGTCGCACACCACCTGGCGGTTCCCCGAAGCGCTCTCCGTGGACCTCGCCACCGGCCAGGTGCTGGGTCCCCGCGACGTGTTCCGGCCCGAGGTCCTGACGGCCGCGGGCATGCGGAC
Organism: Amycolatopsis sp. SID8362; assembly: GCF_010550475.1. Taxonomy (NCBI): domain Bacteria; kingdom Bacillati; phylum Actinomycetota; class Actinomycetes; order Pseudonocardiales; family Pseudonocardiaceae; genus Amycolatopsis; species Amycolatopsis sp. SID8362. Next base: position 15,335 of record NZ_JAAGNB010001364.1, on the reverse strand, counting down.
GCTGACCCAGCGCCTGGCCCCGCACACCAAGAACGGCTTCTGCACCGTGCCCACGGTCGTGGGCTACCCGGAGCGGCGGGTCAGCATCGACGCCGCGGAGCGGCCCGGCGGCGGCGACCACGTCCCGGCCGCGACGTTCGGGTTCACCGACGCCGGCGCCGAGTTCGAGGTGCTGTGGTACGACCTCGGCTGCGCCACGGCAGCCGGCAACGAGACCGTGGTGCTGCCCTACGGCGAGCTCGCCGACCTGCTGCAGCCGAAGGTCCTGACGATGCTGGGCACGCCGGTGCCCGCCGTGTCTTCGGCACCGCCCCCGACGTCCGCGCGGCCCGGTGCCGGGACCTACACGAACCCCCGCTTCGGCTTCACCTTGCCGGTGCCGCCGGGCTACACGGCGTCGTCGTGGGTCCCGGAGAACGGCGAGGGAACGCGGTTCACCAACGCCGATCTCGGCGCGACGCTGACGGTGTGGGGAACGAACTCGGTGGGCCTGCGGCCGGCGGAGAAGCTGGCCCAGGTGGTCGCTTCGGTGACCGGGGACGGCGGCCGGGTGACGTTCCGCTCCGCCGACGAGAACGGCTACACGGCTTCCGGCTACCAGGGCGACGGCAAGATCTTCTACGAGCACGAGGCCATCGGCGCCGGTTCGGCGGCCGGGTTGCGCTGGGTCTACGCGGCGGAGAACAAGGCGGCGCTGGACAAACCGGTGACCGACACGGTGGAAGGCTTCAAGCCCGGCGACCTGTCCCGGCCGCACTGACGGCCACCGCGGAAGCTAGGGTGCCGGTCGTGGCGGAAGAGACATGGTCACCGGAGCCGGGGACGCCTGTTGTCGAGTACCGGTCCGGCCGATGGTTGTTCATCGGCGGACTGGCCATGTGCGTCTTCTTCGGGTTGGTCGCCCTCTTCCCGGAATTCGGCGGCCATTCGGCAACACCCAGAACCAAAGCCGTCTCCCCGACCGCCATCTCGTTCCTGTTCGGCGCGCTCGCACTGGGCGGCCTGCTGCTCATGATCGGCTCCGTCCCCCGCAGGCATCGCTTCGTCGTCGACGAACGGGGACTGTGGTGGCGAGCGGGCCGCAAATCCGACCTGATCGCGTGGGAGGAATTGCGCGCGGTCCGCGGCCGCGAACCGCGCCCGCCGGTCAAGGACGACCCGAACTCGAAAGCCGTGCTGTCGGCACTGGTGTTCACGCCGGTGGACCGGAACTTCGCCACCCGCCATTCGGCGCTGCTGAACCGGTTGCCCACCCCCGGTCCGGAAGTGGAATTGAAACTGCCGAACGGCACCATGGTCCGGCAGTTGACCGAGCAGATCGCCGGAGTCCGGCCGGACCTGCTTTCCCGGTGAATTCCGGCGGAAATGCCCTCGTGAGGCCGTGCGTCAGACCTCGCCAGGCGATGCGGGCCGCAATTCCACACAGCATTCGCCCGCGCGGGGATCGAGGACGGCTTCGACGGTGGGAGCCTGAAGGCCGTGCAGCAGGCCGCTCAGGAAGGCCTGGTTGATGCCGCACACCAGATCGGGAGCCTTCGCCGCCAGCGGGTGGAACGGGCAGTTGCGCAGCCGCAGGCAGGTCGGTGTCGCCCGATCCGGTTCGAAGCCGTGGCGCTCGACCACCGCCGACGTGAGCGTCAACGCCCGTTCGGTGCCGAGGCGTCCCGGGCGGGCCAGTTCGCGTTCCGCCGAACCCAGTGCTTCGCCGTGCCGGTGCGCCGTGCGCAGCGTCGCCTCCCGCGCGGTTTCGCCCTTGCCTTCGTCGAGGACGGCGTCCAGCAGGATCTCGGCGAGGACGTCGTGCTGGCGGGGCGGGATGCTGACCTGCACTTCGAGCTCGGAAGGCTCGTAAACCTTGGGCGCGCGGCCGACCTTGCGGATTCCGCCGACGAACTCGTAACGCGTCCGCAGCAGGCCGGCGGCGACCAGCTTGTCCAGGTGGAAGGCCGCGAGCTTGCGGGAGATCCCGACCGCTTCGGCGGCCTCGTCGCGGGTGACCGGGTGCCGGGCCTGCCGGATGTGGGTGTACATGCCGCTCCGCAGCGGATCGTCCAACGCGGCGAGCGCGCGGATCGGCTCCTGGTCCATGGCAGCAGGCTAACACCGATCGTCATGGCTGTAACTCCGATCGGGTAGCGCTCACCTCCTTGGCTTGACCAGCTTCGATAATAAGACCAAACTTTGCTGGCGAAAAGGAGCTGACCATGACCGAAGAACTCCACCAGGCGAAGCAGCCGGTGAGCGCTGCGCTGGCCGGCCCGTACGGGCACCCGTTCCACCCGATCCTGGTCACCGTCCCGATCGGCGCCTGGGTCTCCAGCCTGGTCTTCGACATCGGCTCGCGGATCGTCGACGACCCCGGTTTCCTGGCGCGCGGCTCCGTCTGGCTCATCGCGATCGGGGTGATCGGCGCGCTCGCCGCGGCGTTGATCGGCACCCTCGACCTGCTGGCCATCCCCACCGGCACGCCGGCGTTCCGCACCGGGCTGACGCACATGAGCCTCAACCTCGTGGTCACCGCGGCCTACGTCGCCGGCTTCTTCTGGCGCCGCGCGGCCTCGGCCGGACCCGGTCCGGTCGGGATCGGCCCGCTGGTCCTGTCGGTGGCCGCGCTCGTCGCGCTCGCCGCGTCCGGCTACCTCGGCGGAAAGCTGGCCTACCACTACGGTGTCCGCGTCGCCGCCGAAACCACCCAGGCCGAGGGCTACCGGCCCGCGGCCCGGCACGGCTCCTGAACCATCCCGTTCCACCACCACACCGAGGAGGCGTCTCATGGACATCGCCGCGCTGATCGCCTGGCTGGTCACGGCCGTCGGCGGATTCGTCATGCTGGGCACCTGGATCGCCAAGGGCGGCACGCGCGAGCCCGGCCGCAGCCGGTTCAACCCGGGACTGGTCTTCGGGCACTTCGCCCTCGCCGCGGCCGGGCTGGTCCTGTGGATCGTCTACCTGATCGCCGGCGGCAGGACCCTCGCGTGGATCGCATTCGTACTGCTGGTGCCGGTCGCCTTGCTGGGCTTCACCATGCTGGCCCGCTGGATCCCCGGTTACCGCGCCCGCGCCGCGACCGCGGACCCGGCGCCCGAACAGCACTTCCCGGTCGTGGTGGTCGGCGCCCACGGGCTCGTCGCGGTCGTCACCGTCGTGCTCGTGCTGCTCGCGGCCCTGGGCGTCGGCAGCTGACCCGGCTGCGCCAGGACGTCAGCTGTAGGTGACCTGGGTCGCGCCCGTGGTCGTGTTGTAGGTGATGCCACCGTGCTGGAAGTCGTTGCGGCGCCCGATGGACACGCCGTACTCGTCGCTGGTGACGTAGCCGAGCGCGCTGCGTTCCCAGCCGAGCGACGCCCACTTGTCCCGGATGGCGCCGTGGATCGACCACGCGCCGGTGGCGGCGGTCCAGTAGATCGAGGCGGAGTTGGTGAAGTGGTTGTAGCGCCCGACGCCGTCCGGGGTGCCCGATTCGTCGGTGGTGGGGTAGCCGAGGCCGCGTTCCCAGCCGAGTGCGGCCCACTTCTTGCGGATCTCGCCCTGGACGCTGTGGGCGCCGGTGTTGACCGTGTAGTAAATGGACGAGTTGGTCGTGAAGTGGTTGTAACGGGCGACGCCGTCGGGGGTGCTCGACTCGTCGGTGGTGGGGTAGCCGAGGCCGCGTTCCCAGCCGAGTGCGGCCCACTTCTTGCGGATCTCGCCCTGGACGTTGTGCGCGCCCGTGCTCGGGGTCCAGTAGATCGACGCGGCCGTGCTGAAGTGGTTGTAGCGCGCGGTGCCGTCGGGGGTGGCGGTCTCGTCGGTGGTCGGGTAGCCGAGGCCCTTCTCCGCGCCGAGCGCCCGCCACTTCTTCCGGATTTCGCCTTGCACGCTGTGCGCGCCGGTGCTCGGGCTCGTGTAGATCGAGCCGATGGCGAAGTCGTTGTAGCGCCCGACGCCGTCGGAGGTGGTGGTCTCGTCGCCGACCGGGAACCCGAGCGCTCCGCCGGGGCCGCCGAGCCGCTGGTAGGCGGTCAGGAGGTCGCCGTGCACCGCCCACGCGCCGGTGTTGGGGGAGTAGTCGATGACGCCACCGGTGTACTTCTGCTCCCAGCCGCCGGCGACCGGGGTTTCGCCGCCGACCGGGGTGCCCAGGTAGGACGCGGCGCCACCGAGCGCGGCGTAGTGCTCGGCGATCTTGTCCGGCCCGCTGCCCAGCGCGGCCGCGCGGACCTGGTCGGCGGTGCCGTTGAAGGAGTCCTGGTCACCGGGGAAGACGCCGGAATCGGCGTACTGCCAGAAGGTGTAGCTGGTCCAGCCGCCGGGGATGGTGCCGGGGTCGGTGCCGTTGTGGGCGATCCACAGTGGACTGTTCGCGGCGGTACCGGTGTCGCCGCCGGTGCAGGTGGCCCACCAGCCGTTGGTCGTGTAGATGGCGGGCCAGCGGTTGGTGCGGTCGTGGACGGTGGTGGTGAAGTCGGTGATCCACGCGGTCATCTGCGCCGGGGTGAGGCCGTAGCACCAGCCTGCCCAGTCGGCGGTGCCGTAGGGGTTGTACTCGATGTCCAGCACCGGCGGCAGGGTGTGCCCGTCGGCGACCCAGCCGCCGCCCTGGCCGAGGAAGTAGCCGGCCTGTGCGGCGCCGGAGGAGGTGTCGGGCAGCGCGAAGTGGTAGGCGCCGCGCATCAGCCCGGCGTTGGCCGAGCCCGCGTAGTTGGCCGCGAACTGCGGATCGACGTAGGTGGTGCCTTCGGTGGCCTTCATGTAGGCGAAGGTGGCCCCGTTCGCGGCGGCGGTGGTCCAGTCCACGGAGTTCTGCCAGTGGCTGACGTCCATGCCCGGCGCGCCGCCGGTCGTCGCGGCGGCGGCCACGCGCGCGGTGCTGCGGGCCGTGCTGTGGCCTTCCACGCGGTGCACCATCGAACCCATGAAGTCGGATTCGGGGTGTGCCGGGGTGGTGCTCGCCTGGGCCTGGCCCGTGCTCAACGCCATTCCCGCCAGCAATGCGGGCACCACGACAAGAGCGCGCAACACCATGAAGTCCTCCCCGGGTTGATCCGGTCGGGACTGTAACCGACGTTCAATGCGCGGAAAAGACCTGATCGTCTAGTGCGGGAAACGTCTCGTTGGCCAATTTCTCACTTCTCGAGCGTGCGGTTTGCGGAGTAAAAGTTCTTTGTTGGCTTGGTAAAGAATTGCACCACAGGTGAGATCACGGCCAGGTGGCCGGGCGGCCGTGCGCGGCGCGGACGCGCTTTCCGGTGCCGGGCGGGAAGCCGTGCTTGGTGAGCCGGACTTCGGCGAGTTCGTCCGCCATCGTCATGGTGAAGAACAGGCTGAGGAACAGGCTCAGCGCGAGCATGGTGAACACCAGCGGCAGCGGCACCGGGGTGAGGGTCACGAGGACGACGAAGGCCGCGACCAGCCACGGCAGGGCTTCGGCGCAGATCCGGGCGGCGAACCGCAGCAGCCAGGTCCGCGCGGTGGCGTCGTGCAGGACCCAGCCGCGGTAGGTGTCGGGCAGCCGGCGTCCGTAGACGTACTGGATCCACCGCAGCGGCCCTGGCCGGTGTACCTCCATGGGGAGGGGGTGCCCGCTCCCCGCCGTGGTCAATCCAGGCAGAATTCGTTGCCTTCGGGGTCGGTCAGCACGATGAACCCGGCGCTGAGCGGAGGCTCGGGCTCGAACCGGCGCACCCGGGTCGCGCCGAGGGCGATCAGCCGTTCACACTCCGCTTCCAGCGCCGCCATCCGCTCGGCACCCCGCAGCCCGGGTGCGCTTCGGACGTCGAGGTGGACCCGGTTCTTCGCGGTCTTGCCCTCCGGCACCTGCTGGAAGAACAGGCGCGGGCCCTGACCGTCGGGGTCTTCGACGGCGGAGCTGCTGTTGCGCCGGTCTTCCGGCACCCCGGCCCGCTCGAGGAACTCGTCCCACGCCGCGAGCGGATCGGCACCCTCGGCCAGCTCGACACCGGGCGGCGCGGGGTGGACGTAATCCAGCACCTCGCGCCAGAACGACGAAAGCGCTCGGGGGTCGTGGGCGTCGAACGTGATCTGGACCTGTCGGCTCATCGGGGTTCTCCGGTGGTAGTCGGGGCTTGCGCTGCCCAGCCTGACACCGGATGCGGACAGGTTCGGTCCTCGATAGGCTGGCCGGCGTGACTGATGCGCATCGCAGCCGGTTGCGGGTGACGCGGTTGCCGGGTCAAGGCGGGCTGCGGGTGATCGGCGAGGTCGATTTGAGCACGCGCGACGTCTGGCGGGGCGCGCTGGAATCGGCGACCTCGGACGGCGCACCCGGCAGGCTGGAGCTGTCCCGGCTGTCGTTCATCGACGTCCGCGGCACGGACCTGCTGGTCGCCGCGGCCGGCCGCCGGTCCGGCCCGGCGCCCCTCACGCTCGCTCGCCCGCCGCTGGGCCTGCGTAGGATGTTGACATTGCTGTACCCCACCGAACCGGTGAAAATCGTGATCGAAGAGCTGGAAGCGTCTTGAGTACGCACGTCGAGGGGCGTGCTGCCGAGCCGTTCACCCATCCCGCCCTGTTCTACCGGGACGCCGACGAGTACCTCGCCGGCACCGTCCCCTTCGTCCGGTCCGGCCTCGCCGCGGGCGAACCGGTCGCCGTCGCGGTTCCCGGGTACAACCTCGCCCCGCTGCGCGCCGGACTCGGCGCCGACGCCGACCGCGTACTGCTGATGGACATGACGACAGCCGGGCGGAACCCCGGCCGGATCATCCCCGGCGTGCTCCGCGCGTTCGCCGACTCCCACCCCGGCGGACCGGTCCGGATCATCGGCGAACCGATCTGGCCGGACCGCAGCGACCACGAATACCCGGCCTGCGTTCAGCACGAAGCGCTGATCAACCTGGCCTTCGCTGGCCGGGACGTCACCATCCTCTGTCCCTACGACACGCGGAACCTGACCCCGGTGGTGCTGGCCGACGCCGAAGCCACCCATCCCGTGCTCATCGACAGCGCGGGTCAGCGCACCAGCCCGGCCTACGATCCCGAGGCGGTCATCACCGCCTACAACCAGCCGCTGCCCGCGCCGGCCGACGCCGCCGAGCTCACCGTCGACGCGGCCAATCTGGCCCAGGCCCGGGAGCTCGCCCGCACGCGGGCGCGCCACGCGGGTCTGTCCGAGGACCAGGTCGTCGACGTGGAACTGGTCGTGACCGAACTGGTCACCAACAGCATCGACCACGGCGGCGGCTCCGGCAGGCTGCGGATCTGGACCGCCGACGCGCAACTCGTCTGCCAGGTCGACGACCAGGGCACCCTGACCGACCCCCTGGCTGGGCGGCACCCGGTCCCGCCGGACCAGCACCGCAACCGCGGCCTGCTGCTGGTCAACCACATGTCCGACCTGGTCCGCCTGCACACCGGCAGCGGCAGCACGGCCATCCGGGTCCACTTCGGATTTTGAGAGCCCAGCCTGTCGGATACCCCGGGACCCGTTCGTGGAAGATACGAACCCGGCACCAGGCCGGGCGCACGCGAAGGGGCTTCACCATGACGGACCACCCGACGAACAGGCCGCTGCGGTTCGGAGTCGTCGCGCCGATCACCACGGACCTGCCGACCTGGCGTGATCAGCTACGGCGGCTGGCCGACAGCGGCTACTCGACGATCTTGATGCCCGACGTGCCGCAGTGGCAGCCGGCACCGGGCCCGGCGCTCGCGGTGGCGGCGACCGTCACCGGCCTGCGCGTGGGCACCTGGGTGTACGCCTCTCCGGTCCGGCCCGCGTGGATCACCGCGTGGGAGGCGCACTCGCTGTCGGTGCTCACCGAAGGCCGGTTCGAGCTGGGCATCGGCACCGGGCGGCCGGGGATCGCCGACCAGCTCCGTGAGCTGGGGCTGCCGCCCACCCCGGTGGGTGAACGGGCGAGCCAGGTGCGTGACGTCGTCGCGGCACTGCGCGACCTCGACGGCCCGGACCGGCACACCCCGGTGGTCATGGCCGTGGGCGGTCCGAAGGCGGAAGCCGTCGCCGCCGAGCTGGCCGACACGGTGACCTTCGTGATGCCGCAGACCGAGACGCGGGCCACGACGGCGCAGCGGGTGGAACGGTTCGACAACCGTCGTGGCGCGGAACTGGCGTTGCACGTCCCGGTGGTCGGCGACTCGGTCGCGGCGTTCATGGCCGGTCCCGGCACCGATCCCGCGGAGGTCCGGGCCGCGGACTCCCTGGCGTTCCTGCCCGCTGATCCCGCGGCCGCCGCCGAGGAGATCCAGCGGCGGCGCGAGGAGATCGGGTTCTCCTACTTCGTGGTCGGTGCCGCCGGTGCCGGTGCACTCGCGCCGGTCGTCGCCGAGCTGGCCGGGCGGTAGCCGCGGCGTCCCTCCGGCTGTGCCGCCCGGGTTTCGATGGTGCGGCGCCGGAGTGCCGGCTGCTCGAGCGGGGGAGGGACGTACGCCACGTCGACCGGCCCGACGTCGGTGCCCGGCGGCACGATCTCGTCGATGCGGTCGAGCACGCCGTCGTCGAGGAGCGTGCCGGCTCCCGCGAGCAGGTCGTCGAGCTGCTCGGGCGTGCGCGGGCCGATGATCGCCGAGGAGACCGCCGGGTGCGCGGTCGCGAACGCCAGTGCGAGGTGGGGCAGCGACAGCCCGGCCTGGTCGGCGACCTGGGCGAGGGCTTCGACGGCGTCGAGCTTGCGATCGTCGGTCATGTGCTGCCGCGCCCAGTGCAGCCGGCCGGCCGACGCCGTTTCCCCGTTGCCCCGGCGGAGGCGGCCGGCGAGCAGGCCCATCGCCAGGGGGCTCCACACCAGGACACCCAGGCCATAGCGTTCGCAGACCGGCAGGATCTCGCGTTCGATCCCGCGGTTGAGGATCGAGTAGTGCGGCTGTTCGGAGCGGAACCGGGCCAGCCCGCCGCGCTGCGCCACCCACTGGGCCTCGACGATGTCCGACGCGGGCAGGTTGGAGTGGCCGATCGCCCGGACCTTGCCCGCGCGCAGCAGGTCGGTCAGCGCGCCGAGGGTTTCCTCGACGTCCGTGCCGGGCTCGGGGTGGTGGGCCTGGTAGAGATCGATGTGGTCGACCCCCAGGCGGCGCAGCGACCCTTCGACCGCGGCGACGATCCACCGGCGGGAGCTGCCGCGCTGGTTGGCGCCGGGTCCCATCGAGCCGTTGAACTTCGTGGCGAGAACGACGTCGTCGCGACGGCCGCGCAAGGCCTTCCCGACGATCTTCTCGGACTCGCCGTCGCCGCCGTAGACGTCGGCGGTGTCGATGGCGGTGATGCCGCCGTCGAGGGCGCGGTGGACGATCCGCACGCACTCGCCGGGGTCGGGGTTGCCGTTCGGGCCGAACATCATGGTGCCCAGGGTGTAGGCGCTGACCTGGATACCGGTCCGGCCGAGCGGGCGGGTGCGCATGGGGTTTCTCCTGTGGTGGTGGGGGTGCGGCCGGGGCGGGCCGCACCCCCGGCGGGGTACGTCAGGCCTGCGCGTACTCGGTCGCGACGTCCACGATCCAGGTGACGCCGAAGCGGTCGGCCAGCATCCCGAAGCCGGGCGACCACGGGGCGGGGCCGAACTCCTCGATCACGGTCGCTCCCTTGGCGAGGCCCGCCCACACCGGGGCGACCTCGTCGACGCTTTCCCCGCGGACGGAGAGGAAGAACGGCTCCGTGGTGATCGTGGTGCCGTTTTCGCGACGCGTGCGGGGTGCGGCCGGGGTGGCCGGCGCGGCCTGGCCGGGCACGTCGTAGGCCATGACGCGGAAGCCGTTGTCCGCGACGACCTGACCGAACACGACGTGACCGGCGCCGGGCAGCTCGGCGGGCATCCCGAAGTCGGCGTAGGTGGCGATGGTGAGCTGCCCGCCGAACACCGACTGGTAGAACTCGAGGGCTTCACGGGCCTCGCCGTGGAAGTTCAGGTGGGCGACAGCGTTGAGCGGCATGGTGTTCCGGTCCTTTACGAGGTTTTCCACCGCCGGCGATTCCGGCGACAGGTGCCACTGTCGCGTGAGTAGCGGTCAGGGTACGTCCCCTACTCGTGGCATCCTGAAAACATGCCGATCGCCTCTTCGACGACGACCTCCAGCCGGCTGCTGTCGCTGCTTTCGCTGCTGCAGGCCCGCCGTGACTGGCCGGGCGGCCTGCTCGCCGAGCGGCTGGGCGTCAGCGAGCGGACGGTGCGGCGCGACGTCGACCGGCTGCGCGAGCTCGGTTACCCCGTCCAGGCGGTCAAAGGGCCCGACGGTGGCTACCGGCTCGAAGCGGGCAGCGAGCTGCCGCCGCTGCTGTTCGACGAGGAGCAGGCGGTCGCGCTCGCGGTGGCGCTGCGGATCGCCGTCGGGACGGGCGCGGGCATCGAGGAGGCGGCCGCGCGGGCTCTGACCACCGTGCGGCAGGTGCTGCCGTCGCGGCTGCGGCAGCGCGTCGACGCCCTCGAGATCAGCGCGGCCGGACGCGGCGCCGATCCCCAGGTCGACACGGAGGTCCTGCTGACGCTGAGCGCCGCGGTCCGCGCCCGGGAGGAGCTGCGGTTCGACTACCGTTCGCCGGGGCACCCCGGCGATGCCGAGCCGGGGCCGCCCCGCCGGGTGCAGCCGCACCACCTCGTGGTGCGGGCCGGGCGCTGGTACGTCGTCGGCTGGGACCCCGGCCGCGAGGACTGGCGGACCTACCGCGCCGACCGGATGACCCCGCGGGTCCCGAACGGACCGAGGTTCGCTCCCCGTGAAGTCCCGGGCGGCGACGTGGCCGCCTTCCTGTCGGCCCGGTTCAAGGGCTCCGAGGGCGCGAACGCCTGGCCCTGCCGCGGCGAGGTGATCCTCGACCTGCCCGCGGCGGAGGTCGCCCCGTTCGCCGGCGACGGCGTCGTCGAGGAACTCGGCGCCGGGCGGACCAGGCTGACGACGGGATCGTGGTCCTGGGCCGCCCTCGCGGCGGCGCTGGCCCGCTTCGACGCCGAGATCGAGGTGGTCGCGCCGCCGGAGCTGCGTACGGCGTTCGCCGAGCTGTCCCGCCGCGCCGGCCGCGCTGCGGGAAGCTGACCGGCCATTGTGGACCGGACAGTGGCCGGATCCGGTCATTTCGGTGCGGGGTACCCGGTTTCGCCGCGTGGCCCGGTCGTCGTCGCTTATGCTCCGGCCCGATTCCCCGGCGAAAGGTGTTCCATGTCCGTGCGCGCTCTCCCGTTCCTGGCCACCGGTGCCGTCCTGCTGATCGCCGGGTGTTCCGGCGGGGGAAGCACTTCGGCGGCGCCGGCGTCGTCGAGCGCCGCCACGGCATCGACGTCCGCCGCGCCGTCCTCGGCTCCCGCGACCACCGAGCTGCCGCCGACGACGTCGGTGAAGAAGGCCGCCGGGGCCGTCGAGCGGTACGAGACCTTCCTGCACGCGGTGGGCAAGCAGGACCTCGCCACGGCCTGCGAGATCGCCGCACCCGCCGCGAAAAAGGCGGAGGACGAAGGCTTCGGGCCGTGCGAGCAGACGTTCCCGATCACGTTCAGCATGTTCTCCGCCGCGCAGCGGAAGGCGTTGCTGAGCGCCACTGTGGACCGCGGCCGCATCAGTGAAACGTCGACGAAGGTCGAGATCCCGGCGAAGGCGGTGCGGTCCGCGGCCAAGTTCACCGACAGCGACCTGGGCGACGCCGTCCTCGAACTGCGCGGCGGAAAGTGGTACGTCACCGACTGATCCACCGCGTCGACCGAAAGGCGGAACAGATGCCGGCGAACCGGAAGATCGCGCTCGTCACCGGCGCGGGCCGCGCCACCGGCCTCGGTGTCGCCACGGCCCGCGCGCTCGCGCAGCGGGGCTTCCACGTCATCGTCACCGCGCGCACCGCCGCGCAGGCCGAAGAGCAGGCGGCGGCGCTGCGCGCGGAGGGACACAGCGCGGAGGGCTTCGGGCTCGACCTCGGTGACACGGCAGCGTTCCCCGGCGTCGCGGAGCGGATCCGGTCCGCGCACGGACGGCTCGACGCACTGATCAACAATGCGAGCGTGTTCCCCGACGTGGAGACGCCGACCGCGCTGGACGCCCGGATCGAGGACATCCAGGCGGCGTTCGACGTCGACGTGGTGGGCCCGTGGGGCCTCGTGCTCGCGCTGCGCCCGCTGCTCGAGGCGGCGTCCGCCGCGCGCGTGGTCAACATCTCCAGCGGCGCGTACCAGCAGATCACGTACCTGGCCGAGCACCCCGGTGACGTGGGTGCGCCCGCGTACTCCTTCGCCAAGCACACGCTCAACCAGCTCACCGTCATGCTCGCCGCGGCGTTCCGCGGCACGAAGGTGCTCGTGAACACCGTCGACCCCGGCCGCGCGGACACGCACCCCGAGCTGGGCACGAGCGAGGAAGACGTGCCGCCGTCGGTGGCCGCCGGGTGGATCGCCGAAGCCGCGACCCTGCCCGAGGGCGGCCCGACCGGCGCGATCTTCGCCGACGGCGAGCGTGTCGGCTGACCGGCGCTAATGGTTTCAAAGTTGCTAAGCTATGAAACCGTAGGTGGTGTCGGCGGCGGGGAGTGTCCGATGAGCAGGCCGCTCTATCAGGCGAAGGCCGAGTTCTTCAAGACGCTGGGGCACCCCGCCCGGATCCGGGTCCTGGAGCTGCTGAGCGAACGTGAGCACGCGGTCGCCGAAATGCTGCCGGAGGTGGGGATCGAGCCCGCCAACCTGTCGCAGCAGCTGGCCGTCCTCCGCCGGGCCGGTCTGGTGGCCACCCGCAAGGAAGGCTCGACCGTCTACTACTCCCTGAACACCCCGCACGTGGCGGAACTGCTGAAGGTCGCGCGGCAGATCCTGACCGGCGTGCTCGCCGGGCGGATCGAGCTGCTGGACGATCTGCGCACGACGACCGTCTCGGCCGGGGCGAAGGGCTCGGGCCCGCACGGCGGGTGAGTGCGCGCACGTCGACCGGGTCGCTGGTCAGAGGCCGGTGATGTGCAGGTCGTCGAAGTCGTGACGGAGGTTGTTCCGCACCGCTAGGACGCCGGGTACGCCACCGGCGAGCCGGTCGGCCGCGATGCCGCTGACCGGGGTCGTCATCATGTCGGCCGCGGTCAATCCGGTGGCCTTGCGCCAGCGGACCCGCGTGCGCGGTCCCGCCACGAGCGGTGGCAGGGACGTGTCGCAGCGGAACTCCAGCTTCGGGAGCAGGTCGCCGTCGGCGATCACGCCGACCGGGTGACCGACGTGGTCGATGACCGGGATCGCGTCGAGGTCGCGAGCGATCATCGTGCCGACGACCTCCCGGTACGGGGTGTCCCGCACCACGGTCACGACAGTCCTGGTCATCACGTCGCCGACGCCGGGCCCACGCGCCGCGCATCCCTCGATGTGGTCCATTGCCGCTCCGCCGTTTTCAGACTTGCTAAGATTGGCAACTGCTGAAGAGTTCAGAGTACGGGTGACGAATGTGCTGAGTTTGTGGCGCAAGATCCGCCGCACCGGGCGGGTGGCCGAGCCCGCGCCGCCGCGGCCCGATGGCCCGCGCCCGGAGGTCGCGGCGCACCTGGCGGGTTCGGTGCAGGTGCGGCACGTGGACGCCGGGTCGTGCAACGGGTGCGAGGTGGAGATCGGTTCGGCTTTCGGGCCGGTGTACGACGCCGACCGCTACGGCGCCCGGCTGGTGGCTTCGCCCCGGCACGCGGACGCGTTACTGGTGACGGGTCCGGTGACCCGCAACATGGCCGAGCCGCTGCGGCGCACGTACGACGCGACACCGGCGCCGCGGCTGGTCGTCGCGGTCGGGGACTGTGCCTGCAACTGCGGGGCGTTCGCCGGTGCCTACGGCGTGGTCGGCGCGGTGTCGGACGTTCTCCCGGTCGATCTGGAGATCGCCGGGTGCCCGCCACGTCCGGAGGCGATCGTCGAGGGGCTGCGGAAGCTGACCGGCCGATGAACTTCGTGGAGGCCGGCCTGGCCGCCGCAGTGGCGGTGGGAGTTTTCAGCGCGGTGCTGGCATCGGTCGGGCCGGCGCGCGTGCGGCCGGCGGTGACCGGGATCGGTACGGCGTTCACCGGCGCCGCCGGGGTCGCCGCGGGTGTCGCGGCGCTGACCGGACAGACGTTTTCCCTTTCGCTGCCGGCGGTTCTGCCGTTGTCCGGGGTGTCGTTCACCCTCGACGCGCTGGGCGGGCTGTTCGTCGCGGTCACCGGTGCGGTCGCGATCGCGACCGGGATCTACGGGATCTCCTACGCCCGCGGCGGCCTGGACTCCCGGGGCCTCCAGGCCGCGTTCCCGGTTTTCGTGGTGGCGATGCTGCTGGTGCCCGCCGCGGCGAGCGTGGGCACGTTCCTGGTGTGCTGGGAACTGATGGCGCTGGCGTCGTTGCTGCTGGTGCTGGCCGAGCACCGGCGGCGGCCGGAGGTGGCGCGCGCGGGCCGCTGGTACGCGGTGATGACCCACCTCGGGCTGATCACGATCCTGATCGGACTGCTCGTCACGGGCGAGGACAGCTTCGCCGCGCTGCGGTCCGCGCACCTGCCGGCTTCGACGGCGAACGTGGTGTTCGTCCTGACGCTGGCCGGGTTCTCGTCGAAGGCGGGGATCCTGCCGCTGCACGCGTGGCTGCCGCGAGCGCATCCGGAGGCGCCGAGCCACGTCTCGGCGCTGATGTCCGCGTCGATGGTCAACCTGGGTGTGTACGGGATCGTGCGGGTCGGCTTCGACCTGCTCGGCGGCGGACCGCGCTGGTGGTGGCTGCTGGTGCTGGCGCTCGGCGCGGTGTCCGCGGTGTACGGGATCCTCCAGGCGGCCATGGGCACCGACCTGAAACAGCTGCTCGGCTACTCGACGACCGAGAACATGGGCCTGGTGCTCGTCGGGGTCGGCGCGGCCGGGTTGTTCGCCTCCTCCGGCCGGCGTGACCTCGCCGGCCTGGCGCTGGCGGCGGCGTTGCTGCACGTGCTCGGGCACGCGGCCTTCAAAACCCTGCTGTTCCTGGGCGCCGGGTCGGTGGTGCACGGCACCGGAACCCGGGACCTGGACGTGCTCGGTGGCTTGCGCGCGCGGATGCCGGTGACGACGGCGTTGTTCGGCTGGGGTGCGCTGGCGGCGTCGGCGCTGCCGCCAGGGACGGCGTTCGTGTCGGAGTGGTTGCTGGTGCAGGCGTTGATCCACGGGTTGCCGGCGGCCGGGGTCGCCACGGCGATCGCCATGCCACTGGCCGTGGCCGCGGTCGCGCTGACCGCGGGGCTGGCGGTGGCGACGTTCGTGAAGGCCTTCGGGGTCGGCTTTCTGGCCCGCCCGCGCGGCACCGCCGCGGAGCACGCACACGAGAGCCCGCCGAGCATGCTCGCCGGGATGGGCCTGGCCGCGCTGGCGTGTGTGGTGCTGGCGGTCCTGCCCGGGCTGGTCCTGCCGGCGCTCGGCCGGGTCGCCGCGAACGTCGCCGGGGCG
>NZ_JAAGNB010001318.1:0-13441 GCF_010550475.1 Amycolatopsis sp. SID8362 | reverse complement strand
AGGTCGTCGTGCACCGGCGGCCCCGCCTGGCGGGAACGGCCTTTCTTCCTGGCGTGCAGCGAGAAGATCTTCTGCATCGAGCAGATCCGCCACACCCGGTTCTCCGAGGCAGTGAACCCGCGGCGGGCGAGTTCGTCAGCGATGAACCGGTACCCATCGGCCGGATCGTCGGCATGGATCTCGAGCGCGGCGTTGATCAGATGCGCGTCGTCGAAGTCCCGCTGACAGACCGGGGCAGCGCACCACTGGTAGTAGGCCTGCCGGGAGATCCCCAGCACCCTGCACGTCACCGCGGCCGGCACCCGCACGGGGGCGCCGGCCGCGGCCAGTTCACGGACGAGCGGGAAGGCTATTTTCCCGGCAGATTGCCCTGCGCCAGGTAGGCCGCGGCCTTGCGCAGGACCTCGTTCTCCTGCTCCAGCAGCCGGTTGCGTTTACGCAGCTCGCGTAGCTCGGCGGACTCCTCCCGGGTCACTCCGGGCCGGGTGCCGTCCTCGACGTCGGCCGCGCGCAGCCAGTTGGCCAGGCACGATTCGGAGATCCCGAAGTCTTTGGCGACCTGCTTCAACGGGGTCTCGCCGCGACGGGCGAGGGCGACGACGTCGTCACGGAACTCGCGGGGGTAGGGCTTGGGCACGATGACATCCTTCCAGGCGAGGCCGCAGCCTCACAGGTGAGGTGTCAACCAGACCCTGGGCAGACCCGATTGCCGCATTGGTCGCGCCGATCGATGCGGGCAGGTGATCGGCTACTGCCCTGCTGGCCGCTCAGGTGGCCCGTCGGCACCGTCCAGGGAAACGGCGCGACGGGCCAGCTGTCAGGCGTAGAGGTGTTGAGTCCTCGATCCGGCGTCAGGATCGGCCGCGTAGACGTCTTCCGCGACGGTCTGCTGGCGATCAAGTGAGCTGTGGGCTCTGATCTTCTGCAAAGGTGTTGGGGAGACTAGTTCTTGTAACGGCTCTGTCGACTGGCGCGTCTTAGGGATTCTTACTCAACAGATAGATGTCGCCACTCTTTCCGGGGTTGTCTTTATCGCTATTAAAGATCACGTCGGTGTCGTTGATAAAAGTCGCATGGGGATGCCACAGTTCATTGCTTGACGTACTGTCATGCTTAAACATCGTCTGACGAGCGACCGTATTGTTCCTGGGGTTGATCACGTAATAGTAAATATAGCGATCCGAGGGTCCTCCATCCCCTTGAATCCAGGTCCCGGACGGATTCATGGCGACATGATTGCTGTACCTCGTGAGCGGATAGTTGCTGTACCCGGCTGCTTGGATGCTGTAGGTCACGACCTTTTCCTGGGACCCCCTTGCCTCCCGTGCATTTTTTAGGACGTAGCCCGCGGCTTGCCCGTTATGCTCCCAAAATGGATGGGTTCCGTGGTCTCCCGGCTTGGTTAGAACCTTCTCCTGCTTGGTCTCAATATTTACGAGACCGATCTGGTTTCGATCATAGGTGTGGTAGAGGAGCGTATTTCCATAAACGGGGTTGATCAGTACATGGTCAACGGCGCCCTTGATCTTACGGACTTCTTCCAGGGTACTTCTTGCTGTATCGATGGTGGCTAGTGTCGAGTATCCGTTCTTGTTGTACAGGGACAATGCAAACTTGTTGCCACCTGGCCCCATGGAGAGCGAGCCCTTTATCTCGTATTGGTCGTCAACGGTATAGACCTCTTCCTCCTCGTAGGGAGCCCGCAAACTGACTTTCTTAACCGTTTGGCCCTCTCGGAAGAACACTTCTTCGGTAGCAGGCGAAATGCCGCTATGGCTCGCGTCGATGTCGTCATGGTTTGTCAGCTGCACAAATGAACCGTCCGAAAGAGACATGAGATACAGATTTTGACTGCCGTCACGATCCGACATGAACACAATCGAATTGAGTGTCGGTACGTAGGGGTTTACATCGAGATACATCTTACTGTCTGTGGCGCCAGACGTTGTGAGCTGCTTTACTTCATAATTGGGATCCAATGACGGAAGTGTCCTCCATTCCGCCGTGTACTGCCTCCCCTTTCCGGCGCGGATCGTGGAGTTGTCCGCGTAACTCGTGGAGTGCACTACTCCTATCGTGACACTTGCCACGATAAGTGAAATAAGAAGCGCCAAGGATCTAGCGTGTAAAATTCGCACAATAGTTTCCCTTGTATGAGGCGTCGGGTTCCCGTTATTGCTTCTCGGTATCTGGTTGGGGTGCTGCGGTGTCTTGTGTCTGTCGCGCTTATCAACCCCTTCATCTCTTGGGCCTGTATCAAGGGCCCCTGCCGGGACCATGGTGCAGATCAAGCGTGATGGCCGCAACCGCAACGGCTGCGCCTTCTGCGAAGTTCGGCACAACTTCCTGGCATTGAGCCCGAATGAGTTGCTGGAATCCGTCGTGACTGTGCGCGCTGGCTGGGCACGGAAAGCCGAGTTCAGCGTCTGCGGAGTCGTCCAAACGGTCGGGCTGCCGGATGATCTCGACCGAACCTGCTGTCGCCTATTCAGGCGATGTCATTTTCCGTCAGTGCGGTGCTTCGATCTTGCTTTCCAGGTGGCGTACCCGCTGGAACTCGAGAGAGGACGGTGACTCGTGCCGTATCGTCCAGCACCGTTTCCCGGCCCTGTCCGGTTCGGGTGAAGGTCGCGGTGTTCGGAGTTGGGTTGCGGGGTGGTGGGGTCGCCTTCGGCGGCAGGGTGAATACCCCGGTGGTGGAGCTGCGCGGCCCAGATCCCGGTCTGGCTCGCGTTGCGGCACGAACCGCGGCCCGGCTGCTGGCGCCGCAGCTCCCGCCACCCCAGCGGGCCACCACCGCGATGTCTGCACCCGGCACAAGGCCCGGATCGGCCCACCCGACCGGCTCGACAATCCGCAGCCGAGTCTGGAGGAACCGCCCGAGGTCGTTGCCGCGCAGCACCGGCACTTCGGCTGCTGCGCCGCCTCGGCTCGGCCGCCACCTGCGACGCGTTGCTGACCGGGTTCCTGATCTGTGTGCGACGGGTCGACCTGATGGACGTTCGAGTGCGGCGAGACCGTCGCTGTTTGGTGACCATTCGGTATTCCGGCCAGCGGAACGCTTCGGCCGGCTGCGCCGGCGTGGGCTGCGGGAACGGAGCTCCAGCTGCCACCGGTCGATCGGGCGGGCGCCGGTCTCGGGGTGGACGCTGCGGTAATGGACCTGCTCGACCCAGGAGGTGAACAACCGGTTCAGCTGCGCCAGATCCGCGATCTGCTGCGGCTCGACCTCGACCAGGAACTGGTCCCGGACGGTCCGGAACAGGCGCTCGATCTTTCCCCGGCCTTGCGGGCGGCCCCGGGGTGGAGTGGATCAGCCTTGTAGATAAGCCTTCCGGCCGCCGATTTCGGGGCTGTGCAACGCATCCCCGATCCAGAGCTCGTTCGGGGCGGTCGGCCTCGAACCGGGCGAACACCTGCGTTGTGGCCCCAACCGGCGCGGTGATCAGCTCCAGTCGCATGGAAAATGCTGGTGGATCGTGCAGCAGGACGGTCCTCGGCCCAGATGCTGCTGCAGCAGGTACTGTCCGCCGTCGGGTTGGCGCTGGGCGGCCGCGCCGGAGCGCGGGTGACCCGGCGTCTGGCCGCGTCGGTCAGCCGGATGACGCTGCTGCGCCGTGGCCTCCCCGACCCTGATCGGCGCACGCCTCGGGTCGGGGTCGACGACTTCGCGCTCCGCCGCGGCCATCATTCCGGCACGATCCTCATCAACGTCGAGACCGGGCGACCCGTCGGTGTTCTGACCCGACCGCCGACCAGGGGCACGTCTGGAACATTTTGGCCGACGCGGTCGGACGCACCGTCGCTCAGCACCGCCAGGCGCTGCCCGCGGCGTCGACTCCGCACGATGACGACGAACAGATCAATCGGAACGCGATGTGCTGGGCGGCAGGTCCGCTACGCCTGAGCAACGCACGTATCGGCGGGCAATGCGGGCCCGCGAACGACACGCTGCGGTGCACACCCTTCTCAACGAGGGACTCGGAACCGAGGAAGTCTGCCGACGCCTCGAGTTCGCCCGCGGCACCGTCCGCCGGTTCGCCCGAGCGACGACGGTCGAGGAACTGCTCACCCGCAACGGCACCGGTCGGCGTCCCGCCAACCTCGATCCGGCCGACCGGCAACGCCTCCACGCTGTCCTCGCGGCCAGCCCAGCCCTGACCGTTTTGGCCGGCTACGTCCGCGGGTTCGCCCGCATGATGTGTTCGCTGCACGGCCAGCGACTCGAGCAGTGGATGACCGCCGTCGAGGCCGTTGACATCCGCTCAACGCCGAGGTCCGCTGAGCCGGCCATGGGTCTGCCACGCAAAGAGGCGTTGTTGGCCGAACTTTCGCCGTGCCAAAGGGACGTCGCCGACCGGTCGTGCCGGCGGGTGGGTTCAGCCACAGCAGGTAAGGCGATGGGACGTGTACCCGCCCTTGGTGAAGCTGTTCGTGGCGATGGTGTCTGTCTGGATGAACTGCTGTGACGGTTTGGTGTCCGGGTCGCCTGGGGCGAAGCCGCTGTAGGTGATAGTGAGCTGGTTGCCGGTGAACTGCAGATGTTCGGCGATCAACTGATAGGGGTCGTGGTTCACGAAACCGTCGACTACCGCGTAGATCAGGGTGGGCTGTCCCTGGGCGTAGGGCTCGACGATTGCGACATCGGTGGGTGCGCCGCCGGATGCGTCCTTGCATGTGGTCAGGACTGCCGCGTATTCGGTGTGCGCGACTGCTGCTGAGCGGGCGATTTCGCGGACCAGGAGACCTTTGGCGCACGCCTTGAGACCGGGATGCGGGCCGATCAACGCCGCGTTGCGGATCTGGTCATCTGTTCCCAATGACTGATCACCGGGTGCCACTGTCGTCGTCCGTGTCTCAGTCGGCGCGGTGCCTGACGGTGTGCTGGACGGCTGGGCACCGCCGCCGGCCAGGTTCGCCTGACAGGCTGCGATGCTGGCCAGTGCGCAGGCCGCCACGGCCGCGAGAATCGTATTGCGAAAAACATGTGTGAGCACGTGAAACTCCCCAGCCGTCGTGGTGCAAGATCAGCCTGGCTACCCAGGATTCGTCGTTCGTCCTTTCGTCGAAGACCCTCGTGTTCTGTCAGACGCCCGGACGGTGCTGAGGTTGTGTATCAAGCGTTACGGGTTTACGGCCGGAACCACGACCGTCGGACAGCTCTCGCGCGTGGCTCGCAGGCGTCGCCAGGGGTGTGACGAGGCCCTGCTTTCGGTCTGGTCGGCCGTCCGAGTGCCGGCTCGGATCGCGGCGCAACCGGGGGCGCCTGCAGCAACCAAGGCCATCCGGGCTCCGCCTGGGGTGCCCGGAGGTAAAGCGCTGACGGTCCTCGTCGGCAGACTCGGTGGACGATGAGGTGGAAGCCGGCGTTGAACGCGTTCTCGATCACCTTTAGTGACCGCTGGCCGGGCGCTGAGACCTACTGACAATCACGGCCGGAAACACCGTTCTCGTTACGGCCCGCTCTGCGTGCCCTGCCTGTGCGGGGGAGCCGTGCGGGATTTGCGGGCCGGCAGGCATCGTGGTTCATCCACAGTGGATTTGCGCGCCGATCGGCCACCGAGTGACCGCGATGGCACTCTCGGTATCGCGGATCCGCTCCTGTATTCCCCAGTTCGGCGGAAATGGTCGCCGCCCTGAGCCGCGGTTCGGCGGGATTTGGTCGGAGGCGGAGCGCGTTTCTCGGCCTGGTGAACCGGAGGTCCGCGCCGGGGATGTCCGGACGGGCACAACCTTTCTGCCTGTTCGGACATGCCTGTGGCTGGTTCGCGCGCACGGCCATGTCCGCGACCCGGCCGGACGCGGGCGGGTCGGTGCTGTGATGGCCCTGGTTGTGGGGCCGTGGCTACTCGTTTCGTCGGGTGTTTCGTCCAGCGGTGGGGGCATGGTCGTGGGTGTGGGGGTCGGGGTCACGGGTTGCCGGTGTCGCTGGGTCCCCCTACAGTCCGCGCGACACTTGTGCCGCGCCAGGTGCCGGAGCTTCGCTTTCCCGGCTCGGGGCTGTGGCGGGCACCAATGAGAGGGAATAGTTTTCATGGTAACCAGGCGTGCTGTTGAAGTGCGGGTGATTACGCCATGTGGCGGTCGTGACCGTCGTGGGCTGCGTCGCGCGACTGCGAGCATATTGATGGCATCGCTGGGAGCGGGGTTCGTGGCCGCTACGGCGACTGTTGTCGGGGCGGTGCCGGCTTTTGCGGCGACGTGCACGCCGACAATGACGACGAAAACCTTCGCCTACACCGGCAGCCTGCAAAAGTTCACGGTTCCGGCCGGTGTGACCACGGTGAATATGACGGTTGCAGGCGCAACGGGGGGCGCTAACGGCGGAACCGGTGGGAGGGGGGTGATCCTCCACCTCGATGGCGTGAAGGTGTCCGGCGGCGATGTACAGGTCCTCGTCGGCGGCAGCGGCGAAGTTGGTGATGGTGGTGGTGGTGGTGGTGGTGGATCGTTCGTCTACACCGCCGCGACGCAGGCCGGGCTGCTCGCCGCGGCCGGAGGCGGAGGCGGAGGCGGAACCGGAGGCGGAACCGGCATGAAGGGGCTCGACGCCTCGACCGGTCCCGCCGGTGTCGCTTCGTTCGGAGGTGCGGGCGGCACTGACGGATCCGGAGGGGCTTCCGGCGGAGGAAACTACTACGACTACGGAAGCGGCGGCGGAGGATTGCTCGGCGCCGGCGGCAACAGCGGGCAAAGTACCGGTGGCGCGAGCATCGCCTCCGGGGGCGCCGGTGGCACCAGTAGTGCTGGCGGGGCTGGCGGTTACGGCGGCGGTGGCGGCGGCAGCGCCAACGGCGGCGGTGGCGGCGGCGGATACAGCGGAGGCGGCGGTGCCGCCGCCTCCGCTGGTGGTGGTGGAGGCGGCTCGTACAGTGTCGTGACCCCGACATCCACTGATTTCAACAGCAGCGGGAACGGGTCGGTGTCGATCAGCTACACGGCACCCAGGACCGTCTCCTTCGACAGCCAGGGCGGCAGCGCCGAGGCATCGCAAACCGTGCTGAACGGATGCACGGCCACCGAGCCCGCGGACCCGTCCCGCGCCGGCTACACGTTCAGTGGCTGGTACACCGCCGCCTCGGGCGGCACGAAATGGAACTTCTCGAAAGACACCGTGACCAGCGACACGACCCTGTACGCACAGTGGACCGCCACCAGCCCGAGCCCGAGCACTCCGGCGGGGCCGAGCGCCACTCCCGTGCAGCCGGTCTCGCACGACCAGCCGGGGCTGGCCAGTACCGGTGTCGAGATCAGCACCCTGCTGTACTGGGCATTGCCGATGCTGCTCGTCGGTGGTCTGGCCGTCGCCGCGACACGACGCCGCCGAACCCGCGACACGCGCTGACCCCAGCCGCCACCAAGCCCTCGGCGCGGGCGAACCGCGAAAGCCTGGCCTCAGGCCTTTCGCGGCTCGCCACGGTAGGTGCCGAAGGACCAGCGGTTGCCCTCCGCGTCGCGAAGGGCGAAGTCGTACGAGCCGTAGTCGGTGTGGTGTGGCTCGGTGACGATCTGCGCGCCCGCGGCTTTCGCGCGCTCGAAGATGGCGTCGATGTCATCGGTGACCACGTACGCACCCCCGGTCCCGGGCGGGATGGGCCACTGGTCGTCCGGGTTGTCCCGGACGGAGCCGAGCATGATGCCGCCGCCGGCGGGCCAGGACAGCTGGGCGTGGTGGACGACGTCGCCATCGCCGTAGACGGCGGTTTCCTCGAAGCCGATGACGTCGACGAGGAACCTGATCAACGCGCGTGCGTCGCGTGCGCGAACGGTGTGCCACACCTGCGGTGGCGGGGTCGAATCGGTCATGCCCGTCAGTCTGCCGGGGGTGTCCAGTGCCCGCCTTGGATGTTTCGGAACTCCTCGCGCAGCCAGGTTGTCGGTGAACATCCCGCGAGTGCCCGGAACTCACGGTCGAGGTGTGATTGATCGGTGTACCCGTGGTCCGCGGCGACTGCCGCGATGCCGGCGTGCGGCGCGGGTGCCAAGGCGTGCCGGGCGCGGTCGAACCGGATGACCCTGGCGGCCTGTTTCGGGGTCAGGCCGGTCTCGATCCGGAACTTCGCCTGCAGGTGGCGTGCGCTCCAGCCCGTCTCCTGCGCCAGCTCCCGGATGCCGATGCGGCCGCCGGTGCGCCGCAGCCGCCGCCACGCGTAGCGCACCTCGGCCGGCACCCGGCGATCTGGTTCGGCCAGCCCGCACAAGTGGGTTTCCAACGCCGCCAGCCGGCCGGGCCAATGCCGGCCGTCGAGCAGCCTTGAGCGGATCTCGTCAACCCGCGACGCGCCGATCACGTCCGCCGCATGACCGTCGATTCCGGCCAGCTCCCCGGCGGGAAGGCCGAACAACGCGCGGGACGCGAGCGGGTTGATCGCGACCTGGATGCCGGACTGCCGCCCGTCGTGGGCCACGACCGCGGGCGCGGTGTGCAGCCCGCCCAGCAACGCGGCGTAGCGGCTCGGGGCCCGGCGCCGATCGACCTGCTGAGCCACGACGAGGGGGTCGTCCAAGGTGAAGATCAACGTCAGGTAGGGCGAGGGAAGGCCGCGATGGCGCGCAGGCGCGACGTCGACCTGGCGGTACCCCGAGTACCACGCAACGGCCCCGCGGAGTGCCGCGCCCGGCAGCGCGCGGACGAAGTCGTCGACCGACACCCGCCCAGTATGGCCACCCATCCGGCGACGAGCGACTTCGCCGACCGGTGAACGGCCGGTTTAAGATGACGCTTAACTCGTGGTGACTGTCCGTACCGGGAAGACATAGCCTTTCCGGGGGCCGGTTGGCACGGGACGACGGAGGTGGGAATGCAGTTGCCGGCGCCGTTCGAGTACGAGCGGGCCACCAGCGTGACCGACGCCCTCGAGCTGCTCGACCGGCTGGGGGAGACCGCGCGGCTGGTGGCCGGCGGGCACAGCCTGTTGCCGATGATGAAGCTGCGGCTGGCGAACTTCGAGTACCTCGTCGACATCAACGAGCTGCGTGACGAGCTGGCCTACATCACCGTCGAGCCGGATCAGGTCCGGATCGGCGCGCTGACCCGGCATCGCGAACTGCTGGAGTCGGCCGAGCTGCCGGCGACGTTCCCGATCTTCGCCGACGCCGAATGGGTGATCGGTGACCCGCTGGTGCGCAACCGGGGCACGCTGGGTGGGTCGTTGTGCCAGGCCGATCCGTCGGAGGATCTCTCGGCGGTGTGCACGACGCTTGACGCGAGCTGCGTGATCCGCGGCCTGGACGGCGAGCGGGTGGTGTCGATGGAGGAGTTCTACGTCGGCCCGTACGCGACCGCCGTCGGCCCGGCCGAGATGCTCGTCGAGGTGCGATTTCCGGCGCGTCCCAACGGGTCCAGCGCGTTCGAGAAGGTCGACCGGCGAGCCGGGGACTGGGCAGTGGTGTCCGCGGGGGCTGCTGTGTGGCTGACCTCCGACGGCCTGATCGACGACGCCCGGGTCGGGCTCGCCGCGGTCGGCCCGAACACCACCGGCATGCCGGAGATCTCCGCCGCGCTGCGCGGGCACCCGCCGTCGGAGGAGCTGTACGCGGTGGCCGGCGAACTGGCCGCGGAGGGCTGCCGCCCGATGACCGATCAGCGGGGCAGCGCGGAGTACAAGCGCCACCTCGCCGCCGAGCTGACCCGCCGCACCCTGCGGCGGGCGGTCGCGCGCGTGGGCGGAGGGTGATCGTGCAGGTCACGATGAGGGTCAACGGCGTCGAGGTCACCGGCCGGATCGAGGGCAGGCTGCTGCTCGTGCACTTCCTGCGCGACCACCTCGGCCTGACCGGGACGCACTGGGGCTGCGACACGAGCAACTGCGGCGCGTGCGTGGTGTGGCTCGACCGTGAACCGGTCAAGTCGTGCACGGTGCTGGCCGCGATGGCCGGCGGGCACGACGTCGACACCGTCGAAGGGCTCGAGGCCGACGGCGAGCTCGATCCGGTCCAACGCGGCTTCATGGCCTGTCACGGTCTGCAGTGCGGGTTCTGCACCCCGGGCATGATGATGACCGCCCGCGCGCTGCTGGACCGCAATCCCGACCCTTCCGAGCAGGAGATCCGCCGGGCGATCGCCGGGCAGGTCTGCCGCTGCACCGGCTACGCCAGCATCGTCCGGTCGGTCCAGTGGGCGGCGGAGCAGGCGGGCACCCGGGAGCCCGGGTCGTGACCGCGGTGTTCCCGGACAACGACGGGAATCCCGTCGGGCACGGGCGGATGCTCCGCAAGGAGGACCGGCGGTTCATCCGGGGCCGCGGCCGGTTCGTCGACGACCAGCAGCTGCCCGGGATGCTGTACCTGGCGATCCTGCGGTCCCCGCTGGCCCACGCGCGCATCACCCGTGTCGACACCCTCGCCGCGGAGGCGCACCCCCAGGTCAAGCTGGTGATGACCGGCGCCGACCTGGCGGCGCGCGACCTCGCGTGGATGCCGACGCTGTCCCACGACGTGCAGGCGGTGCTGGCCACCGACAAGGTCCGCTTCCAGGGCCAGGAGGTCGCGTTCGTCGTCGCCGAGGACAGGTACGCCGCACGCGACGCGCTGGAGCTGATCGAGGTCGACTACGAGGAGCTGCCGCCGGTCGTGGACGTGCGGACCGCGCTGGCCCCGGACGCCCCGGTCGTCCGCACCGACCTGGACGGCAAGACCGACAACCTGTGCTTCGAGTGGGAGACCGGGGACGCCGCGGCCACCGAGGCGGCCTTCGCGGCCGCTGACGTCGTGGTGGTGCAGGACATGGTCTACCCGCGCGTGCACCCGGCCCCGCTGGAGACCTGCGGGGCGGTCGCCGACTACGACGCGGTCGACGAGAAGCTCACGGTCTACTCGACCACGCAGGCACCGCACCTGCACCGCACGCTGTACGCGCTGTACTCCGGCGTGCCCGAGCACAAGATCCGCGTGGTGTCCCCGGACATCGGCGGCGGCTTCGGCAACAAGGTGCCGGTCTACCCGGGCTACCTGTGCGCGATCCTCGCGTCGGTGGCGCTGGGCAAGCCGGTCAAGTGGACCGAGGACCGCTCCGAGAACCTGACCAGCACCACGTTCGCCCGCGACTACGTGATGCGGGGCGAGATCGCCGCGACCCGCGACGGGCGGATCCTCGGCCTGCGCTCGACCGTGCTGGCCGACCACGGCGCGTTCAACGGGATGGCCACGCCCACCAAGTACCCGGGCGGCTTCTACGGCGTGTTCACCGGCAGCTACGACATCGGGGCCGCCTACTGCCGGATGACGGCGGTGCACACGAACAAGGCGCCCGGCGGGGTGGCGTACGCGTGTTCGTTCCGCATCACCGAGGCGGTGTACTTCGTCGAGCGCATGGTCGACCGGCTGGCGGGCGAGCTGGACGTCGACCCGGTGGAGCTGCGGCGGCGCAACCTGATCCGCCCCGAGCAGTTCCCGTACCGGACCCGCACCGGCTGGACCTACGACTCGGGTGACTACGAGGCGACCCTGGCCGAAGCACTGCGCATCGCGGGCTACGACGAGTTGCGTCGCGAACAGGCCGAGCGGCGGGGGCGTGGTGAGCTGATGGGCATCGGGGTCTCGGTGTTCACCGAGGCCGTGGGTGCCGGGCCGCGCCGGGACATGGACATCCTCGGCCTCGGCATGGCCGACGGCTGTGAACTGCGCATCCACCCGACCGGCAAGGCCGTGGTGCGGTTGTCCGTGCAGACCCAGGGACAGGGCCACGAGACGACGTTCGCGCAGATCGTCGCCGAGGAGATCGGCATCCCGCCCGCGGACATCGAGGTCGTGCACGGCGACACCGACCAGACCCCGTTCGGCCTGGGCACCTACGGCAGCCGGTCGACGCCGGTGTCCGGGGCGGCGGCGGTGCTCGTCACGCGCGAGGTCCGGGACAAGGCACGGCTGATCGCGGCCGGGATGCTCGAAGTCGCGCCGGCGGATCTGGAGTGGGAAAAGGGTTCATTCGGTGTCGCGGGTGATCCGGGCAAGCGGGTGACGATCGCCGAGATCGCCCGGCGGGCGCACGGCGGCGAGCTGCCGCCCGGTGTGGACGGCGGGTTGGAGGCGCAGGTCACCTACGACCCGGCGAACCTCACCTTCCCCAACGGCGCCTACATCTGCGTGGTCGACGTCGACCCCGGCACCGGCGTCGTGAAGGTGCGCCGTTTCGTCGCGGTGGACGACTGCGGGACTCGGATCAACCCGATGATCGTCGAAGGCCAGGTGCACGGCGGGCTGACCGACGGCGTCGGGATGGCGCTGATGGAGATGATTTCGTTCGACGACCTGGGCAACTGCCTGGGCGCTTCGCTGATGGACTACCTGCTGCCGACCGCGCTCGAGGTGCCGGACTGGGAGACCGGATACACCGTGACGCCGTCGCCGCACCACCCGATCGGGGCGAAGGGGATCGGGGAGTCGGCCACCGTGGGCTCGCCACCGGCCGTCGTGAACGCCGTGGTGGACGCCCTCAAGCCGCTCGGCGTCCAGCACGCGGACATGCCGCTGACCCCCTCACGAGTGTGGGACGCGATGAACGGCCGCGCGGCCCCGCCGATATGACCGCCCCGTTCGCGGGCGCCGACGAGGTCCGCGCCCGCCTGGACGAGGTCGGCTACCTCGTGGACGACGGACTGGCCGCGGCCTTGCTGTTCGCGACCACGCTGGGCCGGCCCCTGCTGCTGGAGGGCGAGCCCGGCGTCGGCAAGACCACCGCGGCAAAGGCTCTGGCGGCCGTGCTCGGCACCGACCTGATCCGGCTCCAGTGCTACGAGGGCCTGACCGCGGCCGAAGCCTTGTACGAGTGGAACTACCAGCGGCAGCTGCTGGCGGTGCGGCTGGCCGAGTCCCGGTCCGCCGAGCTGACCGACGACGACCTGTTCGGCCCGGAGTTCCTGCTGGAGCGGCCGATCCTGCGCGCGGTCCGGCATCCCGGCCCGATCGCGCCGGTGCTGCTCGTCGACGAGATCGATCGTGCGGACGACGAATTCGAGGCGCTGCTGCTGGAGTTCCTGGGCGAGTCCGCGGTCACGGTCCCCGAGCTGGGGACCTTCACGGCCGAGCGCCCGCCGTTCGTCGTGCTCACCTCGAACCGCAGCCGCGACCTGCACGACGCCCTGCGCCGCCGTTGCCTGTACCACTGGATCGACTTCCCGTCGCCGGAACGGATGGTGCGGATCCTGCGCCGCGGCGACCCGGCGGCCGCCGAGCCGCTGATCGCGTCGGTGACCGCGTTCGTCGGCGAGGCGCGCCGGCTCGACCTGGACAAGCCGCCGGGACTGGCCGAAACGATCGACTGGCTCGCCGTGCTGGCCGCGGCCGGGGTGGCCGAACTCGCCCGCGACGATGTCGTGCGTTCGCTGGCCGCGCTGGCCAAGACGCCCGACGACCGCGAGACCCTCGTCGGCGCGCTCGGCCGGCTGGGCTATCCCGAGTCGGCTCGCCGTGAGTGACCGTCCGGCCCCGGCCCGGGTCGACC
>NZ_JAAGNB010001265.1:0-9170 GCF_010550475.1 Amycolatopsis sp. SID8362 | reverse complement strand
CGTGGACCCGGTGGCCCGGGTGGGCCCGGCGGCCGTGGCCCTGGCGGTCCGGGAGGCCCCGGTGGCCGTGGTCCGGGTGGGCCCGGTGGCCCAGGCGGGCCTGGGGGTCCAGGTGGACCCGGCGGTCCGGGAGGCCCAGGTGGTCCGGGCGGACCCGGTGGCCCAGGTGGTCCAGGTGGTCCGGGCGGACCCGGTGGCCCCGGCGATTCCTCCGGCCCCGAGTCCCTCGACGGCAAAGGCGGCGGCCTCTGGTACCCGAAGTTCGCCGTCCCGCCGAAGAAGCGCAACTTCTTCCTCGGCTGCGCCCTCACTCCCTACATGTGCTGCACCTGCCAGTTCTGCTGCCGCGATCCCTATCCTGGGCCGTGGAGCGGGAAACCGAACTCGACCGGCGGCTGCGACTGCGGCGGTTGCGCCGGCTGTGACGGGTGTTGCGAGTGCTGCTCCTGTTGCGACTGCAGCTGCTGAAGGGGGCGCGGGATGACGATGGACGACCTGCACGACCGGGGCCGCGAGAACTTCGCGGAGCTGGTCGAAGACGGCGCGAAACGGCTCGACGCGCTGTTCGCGACCGTCCCGGCGCTGGGTGAGCTGGCCGTCGGCACCGTCTACGGCCACCTGCACGAACGTCCCGCGCTCGACAGCCGGACCCGCGAAGCCGCCACGCTGGCCGCGATCGTCGCGGCGGGGATGGTGGGGCCGCCGCTGAGCGTCCACCTGCGCACCGGCCTCGCCTCGGGGCTGTCGCCCGCCGAAGTCTGCGAAGTGGTCGTCCAGACGGCCGCGTTCGCCGGGTTCCCGCGCGCCGTTTCGGCGGCCGACCAGCTGAACCGCCTCTTCGAAGGCCACGGGCTGCCGATCCCGCCGCCGCCCGCCCCGCGCGAGGTGGTGCTGGCCTACCTCGCCGAACCCCCGGCGGAGGTCGCCGAGGTGCTGGCGGCGTTCCCGCGCACCGAAGCACAGGCGACCGGGCCGGACCGCGTCCTGGTCTCCTGCTTCGGGGCCGACGACGTCCCCGGGGCCGTGCTGCACTGCTCCGTGACCGGCGGCGAAGTGACGTCCGTGACGGTGTTCCGACCCTCCTGACCAGGGCCGACGGAAATTGTCGGTGGTGCGTCGTACTCTGGTCGACGTGGCTTTCGCAACCGAACACCCCGTGCTCGCCCAGTCCGACTTCCGGCCCGTCTCGGAGATCCCCCGGACCGGCGGCCGCTTCGAGGTGGTCAGTGACTACCAGCCCGCCGGTGACCAGCCGGCGGCCATCGACGAGCTCGAACGCCGGGTCAACGCCGGCGAGAAGGACGTCGTGCTCCTGGGCGCCACCGGCACCGGCAAGTCGGCGACCACGGCGTGGCTGATCGAGCGCGTCCAGCGGCCGACACTGGTGATGGCACCGAACAAGACCCTCGCCGCGCAGCTGGCGAACGAACTGCGCGAACTGTTCCCGCACAACGCGGTCGAATACTTCGTCAGCTACTACGACTACTACCAGCCCGAGGCGTACATCGCGCAGACGGACACCTACATCGAGAAGGACTCGTCGATCAACGACGACGTCGAGCGGCTGCGGCACTCGGCGACGATGAACCTGCTGTCGAGGCGGGACGTCATCGTGGTCGCGAGTGTCTCGTGCATCTACGGCCTGGGCACGCCGCAGTCGTACCTCGACCGGTCGTCCAAGCTCGAGGTCGGCATGCAGCTGGACCGGGACGTCTTCCTGCGCGCGCTGGTCGACGTGCAGTACACGCGCAACGACATCGCGTTCGCGCGCGGCACGTTCCGCGCGCGGGGCGACACGGTCGAGATCATCCCGGCCTACGAAGAACTCGCGATCCGGGTCGAGTTCTTCGGCGACGAGGTCGAGAAGCTCTACTACCTGCACCCGCTGACCGGGGACATCGTCAAGGAGGTCGACGAGGTCCGGATCTTCCCGGCGACGCACTACGTCGCGGGCCCGGAGCGGATGGAAAAGGCGATCCAGGGCATCGAGAAGGAACTCGAAGAACGCCTGGCGGAGCTGGAAAAGCAGGGCAAGCTGCTGGAGGCGCAGCGGCTGCGGATGCGCACGGCCTACGACATCGAGATGATGCGGCAGGTCGGGTTCTGCTCCGGCATCGAGAACTACTCGCGGCACATCGACGGCCGCGGGGCGGGTTCCGCGCCGGCGACGCTGATCGACTACTTCCCCGAGGACTTCCTGCTGGTGATCGACGAGTCGCACCAGACGGTCCCGCAGATCGGCGGCATGTACGAAGGCGACATGTCCCGGAAGCGGAACCTGGTGGAGTACGGCTTCCGGCTGCCGAGCGCGGTCGACAACCGGCCGCTGACCTGGGAGGAGTTCTCCGACCGGATCGGGCAGACGGTGTACCTCTCGGCGACGCCGGGGCCGTACGAGATGGGGCAGGCCGGCGGCGAGTTCGTCGAGCAGGTCATCCGGCCGACCGGCCTGGTCGACCCGAAGGTGGTCGTGAAGCCGACCGAGGGTCAGATCGACGACCTGGTGCACGAGATCCGCGAGCGGGCGGAGAAGGACGAGCGCGTCCTGGTCACCACGCTGACGAAGAAGATGGCCGAGGACCTCACGGACTACCTGCTGGAGCTGGGGATCCGGGTGCGGTACCTGCACTCGGAGGTCGACACGCTGCGGCGCGTCGAGCTGCTGCGGCAGCTGCGGGCGGGCGACTTCGACGTGCTGGTCGGCATCAACCTGCTGCGCGAGGGTCTCGACCTGCCCGAGGTGTCGCTGGTGGCGATCCTCGACGCGGACAAGGAAGGCTTCCTCCGCAGCGGGACGTCGCTGATCCAGACGATCGGGCGCGCGGCGCGGAACGTGTCGGGCGAGGTCCACATGTACGCGGACAAGATCACCGACTCGATGCGGCACGCGATCGACGAGACGGACCGCCGCCGCGAGAAGCAGGTCGCGTACAACAAGGAACGCGGGGTCGATCCGCAGCCGCTGCGGAAGAAGATCGCGGACATCCTCGACCGGGTGTACAGCGAGGCGGAGGACACCGAGCAGGTCTCGGTCGGCGGCTCGGGCCGCAACTCCTCGCGGGGCAAGAAGCCCGAGCAGGGCGACCGGGTGCGCAGCTCGGGGATGCTGGTCGACAAGGACGTCTCGGCGATGCCGCGCGCCCAGCTGGCGGACCTGATCCAGCAGATGACCGACCAGATGATGCAGGCGGCCCGCGACCTCCAGTTCGAGCTGGCGGCCCGGCTGCGCGACGAGATCTCCGACCTGAAGAAGGAGCTGAGGGGCATGGACGCGGCCGGCATCAAATAGCCGGGTGCCGCCCGAGGTCGTGGCTCGACCTCAGGCGGTGGCGCTCTCGTCCGGTTGCAGCAGGCCGAAGACGTTGCCCTCGGTGTCGTTGCAGTAGGCCAGCCACCCGACGCCCGGAACCGGGTTCTTCGGCAAGGCCAGCGTCCCGCCGGCATCGGTGACGGCATCGAGCGACGCGTCAAGATCGGTCACGGCGATCGTGTTGACGAACCCGTGCACCGGCGCCGACGCCTCGGGGGCCGGGCCCTGCCGGGGCAGGAGCCCGCCGTCGATCCCGTTGCCTTCGCCGGTCGAGATCACCCAGTACGGAGCCTCGCCCCAGCGTTCGAACTTCCAGCCGAACACACTCGTGTAGAAGGCCACCGCGCGATCGGGGTCGCCCGCGTGGATCTCGAAGTGGACGGGACGAGGCATGGCGCCTCCTCGGGCCGGGCCGTCAGGTGCCGTGAGACTACGCCCGGCCCGGCGAAAGCTACAGCCGTGGCCGCGCCGTCAGGGTGAGGTCCGCGTCGAACTCGGGGAACCCGGCCGGCGCGCTACGAGCCGTCAACGCCGAAGCCGTCGGCAAGCCGGCCCAACGGCGGATCGTCGCCGTCGCCGCCGCGGCTTCGGACGGGGGCAGCTGGGCGATCTTCGACCCGTGGTTGCCGCCCTGCACGTAGTAGCGGTACGAGTCGCGGCTGCCGAAGCCCAGCTCGAACGGCTCCGCGCCCCACGGGTCGTTCGAGCCGTACACGAACAGCAGCCGCTGGCCGCGGGACTTCACCCAGAAGTCGATGTCCGGCATGGCCGCGTAGTCGAAGCGGGGGAGACGGATCGACGACGGCACGAACGTCTTGGGCTGGTCGGCGCCCGGGTAGCGCAGCAGGTCGCGGAGGTAGCCGTCGTACGCCTCGGGGGAGCCCAGCTGGACCGCCGCCTGGTAGTAGTACGGGATGTACGGCGCCAGGTCCTGGTCGGAGTACGTGTTGAGGCTCTCCACCTTCTCGTACCAGGCGTAGACCTCCGCCGCGGGTGCGCCCGCCTTCGGGACCGTCGCGCAGTCCGCCTGCTTCTGGTACTGCCAGAACGCGAAGTACGAGTCGATCACCGAGATCTCGAGGGACTTGTCGGCCGAGCCGACGATCGAGAACGTCAATCCGCGACTGGCCGCGTCGGCCGCGGCGATCACGCCCAGCTCGTCACGTCGCTTGAGCGCGTCTCGCTGGATCGCCTTCAGCGCGTCGCGGCACGCCGGGTCGTCGCCGACGCGGGAAAGGAACCGGTTGTAGACGTCGACCGGGTCGATGACGTCGTTGGGGGCGACGTACGGGATCGTCGCGTCGACGTCGTCGGGGAAGAAGCGGCGGAAGTACGTCGCCGTCATGCCGCCCTTGCTGCCGCCGGTCGCCAGCCACTTGCCCGGGTAGATCGCCTTGAACGCCTGGACCGCGCGGTGCTCGTCCGCGGCGGCCTGCCAGATCGTCAGCTGCTTCGCCCAGTTCTCCGGCTCCGGCCGCGAAGGCGTGAAGTAGCGGTACTCCATCGAAAGCTGGTTGC
Organism: Amycolatopsis sp. SID8362; assembly: GCF_010550475.1. Lineage (NCBI taxonomy): Bacteria > Bacillati > Actinomycetota > Actinomycetes > Pseudonocardiales > Pseudonocardiaceae > Amycolatopsis > Amycolatopsis sp. SID8362. The sequence continues at coordinate 4,342 of NZ_JAAGNB010001265.1, read as the reverse complement.
CGTCGACGATCTGGGTCGGCTCGGACCGGTTGGGGGAGCCGCTGACGTTGTAGCCGCTCGTGTAGGCGACCGTCGGGGCGGTGAAGTCGCGGTGCAGCAGGGTGAACCGCTGCTGGAACGTGCCCGCGCCGGGGTGGCGGTGGTCGGCGGGCTGGGTGTAGGTGAGCTTGAAGAACCGGTAGCCGGCCGGGGCCGGGTCCTCCGACGTGATCGTCAGGCCCGGGATCTTCTGCAACTCGGCCTTGATGTCCGGCGCCGCCGCGGCGGCCGGGGCCAGGCCCGCCATCGCCAGCAGGACCGCGCCTGCGGTGAACAGTCTGCGCATCGAGCACCCTCCCCGGCTCAAGACCTTCTGTGGGACCCTCACAGAACCGGCCGGGGTCGGCAATCGGCTGTCCGGGCGCAGATCCGGTGAGGACCCGACTTTCGGCGGGTGCGGCCGGCGGCGGGTCGGCGTCCTCAACCGTGCGCGGTCGCGGGCACCGTGCGAGTTGTCCGCGTGATCGGCGCCACGTTACCGTCCGAAGCCGTAGGCACCGGCATCGAGCGAGGGGTCCGCCATGAAGGTTTCCGACTGTCCTACGACGCAGGTCGAAGTCCGCATCGAAGCGTCACCGGACGAGGTCTGGTCCTGGCTGCTGGACGTCGACCTGCCCGCCCGGTTCTCGAACGAGTTCCAGGGCGGCGGCTGGGTCGAAGGTTCCGAGCCCGGCTTGGGCGCGCGGTTCCGCGGCCGCAACTCCCACCCGGTCGCCGGGGAGTGGGAGACGGTCTCGACGGTGACCGGCTACGAGCCGGGGCGGCTGTTCGCGTGGGCCGTGATGGACGTGACCAACCCCGCCGCGTCGTGGAAGTTCGAGATGATCCCGGACGGCGACGGCACCGTCCTGCGCCAGTGGGCCCAGATCGGCCCCGGTCCGTCCAACCTGACGACCATCATCGGCTCGATGCCCGAGCACGAGGACGAGATCGTCGCGATGCGCCTCGGCGAGCTGCAGGCCAACATGCAGAAGACCGTCGAAGGCATCAAGGCCCTCGCCGAAAGCGGCGTGCGCGCCTAACGCAGCACGCGGTCCACATAGGACTTGACGGCGGCCAGCGCGGCGGGTGACCGCCACTGCCGTTCGACCTCCGGGTCGTCGGAGTGGCGGTACTCGGCGATCCGCTCGTGGAAGGGCTGCCGGATCTGGGCCTTGGTGTGCGCGAACGCCTCGGCCGGCAGGTCGCCGAGCCGGGTCGCGACGGCCAGTGCGCGGTCGAGCACCTCGTCCGGCGCGGCCAGCTCGTCGACCAGGCCGCGGGCGAGCGCGTCCTCGCCGCCGTACGTCGAACCCGCGTAGGTGAGCGACGGCAGCGGGGCCGTGCCGTAGGCGCAGCGCAGGATCTCCAGCGCGGCCAGCGGGAACGGCACCCCGACCAGCAGCTCGGTCACGCCGATCGTGCCGGTGCCGAGCACGCGGTGGTCGCACGCGGCGGCGAGCACGGCACCGCCGGCGATGGCGTGCCCGTTCAGCGCGGCGACGACCGGACGCGGGCAGCCGAACACCGCCAGCAGCGCGTCCGACAGCAGCGGGAGGAACCGCGACACGTACGGGGCGCCCCCGTCGTCGACCCGCTTGAGGTCGACGCCCGCGGAGAAGACCCGTCCGGTGCCTGTGAGCACGACCGCGCGGGCCTGCTCGACCTCCTCCAGCCGCAGCACGAGCTCGCGGCACGAGTCCGTGTCGAGGGTGTTGCCGCCGCCGTGGTCGATCCGCAGCACGGCGATGTCCTGGTGGCTCTCCAGCGTGATCGGCACGGGGCCGACCGTAACGGCTCAGGTTTGCCCGCTCAACCGGACGACGCCGAAGTGCTCGCGGCGCGCCAGCTCGGCGACTTCGTCCAGGGTCGGCAGCCGGCCCGCGGGGAACCGCAGCCCGATCTCCCGCCCGGCCCGGCGCAGGCCCAGCTCGGTGATCCGGGTCAGGTAGGTCCGCGCGACGGCCGCCTCGTCCTCGACGAGCAGGCCGCGCATCGGCGTGGTCCGGCCGGCGTACGTCACCGAGACGTCGGCGCCGCCGCGGAAGTTGGCCCGCCAGCCCGCGGGCGTCAGCGCGTAGAGGCCTTCGGCGTCGCGGTGCGCGGTCACCGGCACGCGGTAGGCCCGCCCGGTCCGGCGGCCGGCGAACGCGAGCAGCATGAACTCGCGGACGCCGCGGCCGAGCGGACTGGGCAGGACCCGCCGCAGCACCACGTTGAGCGTCTTCACCAGCGGCGCGGGCGGCTGGTGCCATTCCACCACGGTGGTCATTTCCGCAGCGTACGCCGGTTGCGGGCGTCAGCTGGTGATGTCTTTTTGAGCGAACCGCCGCCCGGCGTAGAGGAAGAACACCGTCCCGTAGATCACCGCCGACAGCAGGCCGCTCGCCAGGTTGGTCCAGTCGACGTCGGTCGAGATCAGGTCCATCCACGAGAACGCGTAGTGCGTCGGCAGGTAGTTCCGGAGCCCCTCCAGCGCGGTGATCTGGTCGAGGATCTGCGACAGGATCGCCACCAGCACCGCGCCTCCGACCGCGCCGAGCGGGGCGTCGGTCGACACGCTCAGCGCGAGCGCCAGCCCGGCCACCCACGCCAGCTGCAGGATGATGTACACAGTGGACAGTGCGATGGCCAGCAGGCTGTCGCCGAAGGACACCGCGTCCCCCGTCGGGCTGATCGCGTCGCCCGCGCCGTACCAGATCAGGCCGACGACCAGCGACATCACCGGCAGCAGCACCAGCGCGAACGCCGAGAGCAGCCCGGACACGATCGCCTTCTGCCGCAGCACCCGCTGCCGCGGCACCGGCACGGCCAGCAGGTACTTCAGGCTCGACCACGACGCTTCGCTCGCGATCGTGTCGCCGAAGAACAGCGCCACGATCATCGGCAGCAGGAACGTCCCGGACACGAACAGCGCCAGCACGACGAAGTTCGGCGCCGACGCCGTGGCCAGGTCGACGAACCCGCCGCTGCGCCGGTTCGGGTTCGACTGCCCGAGCTCGAACGCGATCACCAGGATGAACGGCAGGATCGCGACGAACCCGAGCAGGAACTGCGTGCGCCGCCGCTTGAGTTGGCGCCGCAGCTCGACGCCGAGCCGCAGCGTCCGGCGCGCCGAATAGCCCTCGACCGCGCCGTCCGGCCCGACGCCGGCGTGTTCGGCCGAAGCGACGTCGCTCAGTTCGTCGAGCGCGTGCGGATCGGTGTGCACACCCTCGCTCATGACTCATCTCCGACCAGTTGCAGGAACGCGTCTTCCAGCCGGCGCCTCGGCCCGGCTTGCTCCACCGCGACGCCGGCGCGCACCAGCGCGGCCACGCCTTCGGCCCGCGGCAGCTCGCCGAGGTTCGCGTGCACGAACTCGCCCTCGACGTCGACGTCGGTGACGCCGCTGAGAGCCTTGAGCGCCGCCGCGGCCGCCGCCGGGTCGTCGACCCGGAACGTTGCCTCGCCACCGGCCGCGGCCAGCTCGCCGACCTCGCCCGAGGCCACCAGCGAACCGCGGTGCATCACCACGACGTGCGTGCAGGTCTGCTCGACCTCGGCCAGCAGGTGGCTGGACACCACCACGGTGCGGCCGGTCGCGGCGTACCGCTTCAGCACCTCGCGCATCTGGTGGATCTGGGGCGGGTCGAGCCCGTTGGTCGGTTCGTCGAGCACCATCAGCTCCGGCAGGCCGAGCATCGCCTGCGCGATCGCCAGCCGCTGCCGCATGCCCTGGCTGTACGTCCGCACGCGGCGTTCGACGGCCGAACCGAGCCCGGCGATCTCCAGCGCCTCCGCGAAGTGCGCCTTCTCGTCCGGACGGCCGGTGGAAGCCCAGTACAGCTCCAGGTTCTCCCGGCCGGACAGGTGCGGCAGGAACCCGGAACCTTCGACGAACGAGCCGATCCGGGACAGGACCGGCGCGCCCCCGGTGATCTTGTGCCCGAACACGCGGATGGTGCCCGCGGTCGGCGTGATCAGGCCCATCAGCATCCGCAACGTGGTCGTCTTGCCCGCGCCGTTCGGCCCGAGCAGGCCGAGCACCTGGCCCGGCTCGACGCGGAACGAGAGGTCCTTCACCGCGACGAACCCGCCTGCGTACTGCTTGCGCAGCCCCTCGATGACCAGCGGGGTCGTGGCCAGTTCCGGGTCGACATCGGTGGCCCGGCGCCGCCGCAGCGCCGCGAAGAGCACCGCGGCCAGGCCGATCGCCAGCGTCACGCCGATGCCGACCAGCTGACCGATCGGGGCCGGCGAGCCGACCGACGTCCCGGGCACGACCGGCACGGCCAGCGCGGTCCCGCTCGCCAGCGCGATCCGGAAGACCGCGGGCGAGGCC
>NZ_JAAGNB010001212.1:0-11489 GCF_010550475.1 Amycolatopsis sp. SID8362 | reverse complement strand
CCCGCCACCACCTCGCCGGCCGCGGCCCCGCCGCGCCCGGCGGTGGTGCTGCGGCTGCTCGCCGGCCGCGGTGTGTTCCGGCTGGCGGTCCAGCTGATGGGGCTGGTCCTGATCACGGCGTGGGGCGCCCGCGACTACGGGCGCTTCGCGAACGCGCTCGGCCTGATGACCTGGCTCAACTTCGTGCCGGCCGCGGCGGAGAAGTCGGCGTTGAAGAGCCTGCCGCGGCTGCACCGGACCCGGGACGCCGTCGCGGCGCTCGCGGTCCGGCTGGCCGCGGTGCCCGTGCTGGCGGTGCTGGTGGCGACGGCCGTCGCGCTGGTGGTGGCGCCGCGGTCGGACGCGGCGCTGTACCTGACGGCGGCGGCCTGGTCGATCTCCGGCGGGCTGCTGATGACCGTGTCCGGCCTGCACCGGTTGCGCGACAAGTCCACTTTGGACGCGCTGGCGTTCGCCGCGGGCTCGGTCGTCGTCGGCGTCGTGACGTGCGTGACGTGGGCGGTGCGCTGGCCGCCCGAGACGCACTTGGCGGTGCTGCTGGGCGGGATCCTCGTCATCCTCGGCACCTCGGTCGCCTTGCTGCCGCGGCCGTGGCTGCGGGGCGGCGGTGTCCCGGGGCACCGGCTGCTGCCCGCGTTCGGCCGCAGCACCGTCCTGCTCGGCCTGACCGAACTGCTCGACGTCATCTCGACGTCGGTCGTGTTCGCGGTGCTCGCGCTGTCCGGCCGGACCACCGACAGCGGCCCGTTCTACCTGGCGCTGCTGGTGTCGAGCGCGTTCTGCTCGCTGCTGTACTACCAGCTCAAGCTGCACCAGCCGGCGGCGTCACGGCGGATGCGCGGCACCGGCGCGGCGGCCGGGCGGGCGCGGGCGGTTTCGCTGCTGCGGCTGGTCGAACGCGCCGGGATCGCCGTGGTCGTCCTGCTCGGCGCGGGTCTCGCCATCCCCGGGACCCGCGCCCTGCTGACCGCCGAAGACGCGTACGTCGTCCTCGGGGTGCTCGTGCTCGCCGAGACCGCGTTGTACGCGATCGGCCTGTACGCGGGCTTCCTCATCGAAAACACCAACAGCAAGGTGCTGACGCTGACGTCCGGTACCGCCGTCGTCTCGCTCGTCGCCACCGCCGTCGCCGCGGCGCTGCTCGTCCCCGTCCTCGGGCCGGTCGGCGGGTTCGCCGCGCTCGTCCTCGCGCTCGCGGTGAAGGCGGCCGTCCTGCGGCGCCTGGTCCGCCGATTCTGAACCACTGGGAGAGATCATGTACGTACTGGGCATCAGCCGGGTGCACGACTCGGCGGCGGCACTCGTGCGCGACGGCGAGATCATCGCGTTCGCCGAGGAGGAACGCTTCACGCGCGTGAAGCACGACGGCGGCTTCCCCGCCGAGGCCATCAAGTTCTGCCTCGAGCGCGCCGGGATCACGCTCGCCGACGTCGACCACGTCGCCTACTACTGGCAGCGCTGGAAGGAAGGCATCCACGCGGCCAAGGTGTTCGCGCGCTACTTCCCCGGCACGCTCGACGTCTTCCGCAACGCCAACGGCGACGAGGGCGGCAAGTCGGCGGGCATGGTCGACACGTTCCGGACCGGCGGCGGCAAGGGGCACGACGACTACCACGTCGGCGGCGCGGTCCTGGCGCACATCAAGCGGTCTTACACGCTGGCGAACGACGTCAAGGAAGCCGTCGGCTGGACCGGGCCGACGAAGTTCAAGACCCACCTCGTCGACCACCACCGCGCGCACGCGGCCAGCGGCTACTTCATCTCGCCGTGGGACGAGTCGGCCGTGCTCACCTTCGACGGCATCGGCAGCGACGGCACGGCGACCTACCTCGCGCACGGCCGCGGCAACCGCATCGTCGACCTGCGGCGGATCAAGTTCCCGCACTCGCTCGGCGCGATGTACGCGGGCGTCACCGGCTACCTCGGCTTCTTCCCGACCCGCGACGAGGGCAAGATCATGGGTCTCGCGCCGTTGGGCGAGGACACCTACGTCGACGCGTTCAAGCAGCTCATCCACCTCGACGACGACGGCGGCTTCGAGCTGGACCTGTCGTGGTTCGGCCACCACCGCACCGGCAAGCACGTGATGTCTCGCAAGTTCACCGACACGTTCGGCCCGGCGCGGCCGAAAACCCGCGTCACGGCTGAGAATCCGGTTCCCCAGCACTACTGCGACATCGCGTACGCGCTGCAGGTGACGCTGGAGGAAGCGGGCCTGCACCTGGCGCGGTGGCTCCAGCGGGAGACGGGTTCGAAGCGGCTGTGCGTGGCCGGCGGGGTCGCGCTGAACAGCGTCATGAACGGGCGGATCCTGCTGGAGACGCCGTTCGAGGACTTCTTCGCCCAGCCCGCGGCAGCCGACGACGGCTGCGCGCTCGGCGCGGCCCTCGACGTGTCGGTCGCGAAGTACGGCAAGCCGCGCCCGCGCGACGGCTACACCTACACCGGCCCGGACTACACCGAGGCCGAGATGGAGCTGGCGCTGCAGGACGCCGGCGTCAAGTACGAGCGCGTCGACGACATCGCGGCGCACACGGCGGCGAAGGTCGCCGACGGCAAGATCGTCGGCTGGGTGCAGGGCCGGATGGAGTGCGGGCCGCGGGCGCTGGGCAACCGCTCGCTCGTCGCCGACCCGCGCGATCCGGAGTCGAAGACGCGGATGAACGAGAAGGTGAAGCACCGCGAGGCGTTCCGGCCGTTCGCGCCGTCGTGCCTGGAAGAGCGGGCGGGCGAGTACTTCGTCAGCGACTACCCGTCGCCGGTGATGCTGCTGGTGTTCGACGTCCTGCCGGACAAGCGCGCCGAGGTCCCGGCGATCACGCACGTCGACGGCACCGCGCGGGTGCAGACTGTCAGCCGTACCGACAACCCGCTGTACTACCGGATGATCAGCGAGTTCGAGAAGCTGACGGGGGTGCCGATGGTCGTCAACACCTCGTTCAACGACAACAACGAGCCGATCGTGGCCAGCCCCGCCGACGCGATCGCGTGCTACCTCAAGACCGACGTCGACGCGCTGGCCCTCGGACCGTTCTGGGTGGAGAAGGAACTGTGACGCTCTTGGAATCGCCCGGCCTGGTCGCCGCCCTCTACCGGCGGCGGCAGTGGCTGTGGCTGGTGGCCGCCGTGCCCGCGGTGGTCACGACGCTGCTGATCATGGTGGTGCTGCCGCCGGACCAGACGCTGGACAACGTCGGCGACTGGGCGTTCAAGCTGTGCCCGTTCGTCTTCGCGGTGCTGACGGTCTCGCTGTTCCCGCGCGGCCGGTTCGGGCCGGCGCTGATCGTGTTCGCGGTGTTCGTCTACATGTCCTATTTGGACACCGAGCTGGTGATGCGGGTGCAGGGGTTCGCGCGCTCGCCCGACCAGGACTTCCAGCCGGTGTACCAGTTCGAGCTGTTCGTGACGACGTTCATCGTGCTGTTCGCGCTGCTGGCGTACCGCCTCGGCGGCGGCCGGACGGCGAACGTGCTGAAGGTCGGGATCGCGTCGATCCTCGTCGTGATCTCGGGCGTGAACGACCTGACGTTCTGGGCGCTCAACGACGTCTGGGCGGCGGGCACGAAGCCGACCGAGCTGAAGTGGGCGTCGCACATGATCGTGTTCCTCGGCGGGCCGCCGAGCGTGCCGGCCGCGGTGGCGTTCATGGCCGTGCACCTGGTGCTGGCCGCGATCGTGGTGTCGCTGCCGGTGGGCCGCTGGGTCTCGGTCAGAGTCCGCGGTTCACGGCCTGCAGCTTCGTGACGGCGGCCGCGTCGCCTTCGAACTCGAGGTGCACGGCGTCGCGGCCGAACACGAACAGCAGCAGCTCGATCGGCGCCCCGATCACGGCGACGGGCTCGGGCCCGGCCTTGACGACGGCCTCCTGCCCGGTCGTGGTCCGGAGGACGACCCCGACCGGCGCCTTGCGGAGGTTGAGCTTGGCGGCCTGCTTCGCCGACTTCCAGGCCGCGGCGTCCCTCGTACCGTCGGCGGGCCGGGGTTCCCAGCCGGGCTGGGCGCGGCGGACGTCCTCGTGGTGGACGAGGAACTCGGCGGTGTTGGTGAGCTCGTCGAGGGGGCCGATCGCGGTGGGCCAGAACTTCGCCGGGCCCTTCTTGACCTGCTCGACGAGGCTGCCCCACGGCTTGGCGGCGTAGCGGTCTTGGACCTTCTGGGTGTGCCCGGCGAGCGCGGGGATGAGGATCCCGGGCGCGGCGTCGGGACGGTGTTCACGCACGACGAGGTGCGCGGCGAGGTCCCGGGTCGTCCACCCTTCGCACAGCGTGGGCGCGTCGGGCCCGAGGTCGCGGAGGAGGGAGCTCAAGGCCTGACGTTCGTCTGCGGCGACACCCATGGGGGTGAGGTTACTCGCCGGTAGAGGTGTTGGCGACGGGAAGAGACGGCGGGCACGTGCCGTTGCTCCTGGGGTGAGCCGACTCTTCAGCCCGATCACCGTCCGCGGCCTGACCCTGCCCAACCGCGCCTGGGTGTCGCCGATGTGCCAGTACTCCGCCACCGACGGCTTCCCCGGTGACTGGCACCTCGTCCACCTCGGCCAGTTCGCCGCCGGCGGGGCCGGGCTCGTGCTGACCGAGGCCACCGCCGTCAGCCCCGAAGGGCGGATCAGCCCGCAGGACACCGGCATCTGGAGCGACGAGCACGCCGACGCCTGGCGCCGGATCGTCGACTTCGTGCACGGGCAGGACACCGCGATCGGCATGCAGCTCGCGCACGCCGGCCGGAAGGGTTCGACGCACCGGCCGTGGGAAGGGCCTGGGAGCGTCGCGCCCGAGGACGGTGGCTGGGAGAGCGTCGGTCCGTCCGCGACCGCGTTTGGCGGTTACGCCACGCCACGTGAGCTGACCACCGACGAAGTGAGCACGCTCCCCGAAGCCTTCGCCCAGGCGGCCCGCCGGGCCGAGAACGCCGGCTTCGACGTGCTGGAGCTGCACTTCGCGCACGGCTACCTCGTCCACCAGTTCCTGTCGCCGCTGTCCAACCGGCGCACCGACCGCTACGGCGGCGACTTCGAGGGCCGCACCCGCCTGGCGCTCGAGATCGCCGACGCGGTCCGTGCGACGACCGAGCTGCCGCTCTTCGCCCGGCTGAGCGCCACCGACTGGGCCGACGGCGGCTGGTCCGCCGACGACTCCGTCCGGCTGGCGAAGCTGCTGGCCGAGCGCGGGATCGACCTCGTCGACACGTCGACCGGCGGCAACGTCCCGAACCCGGACATCCCCGTCGGCCCGGGCTACCAGGTGCCGTTCGCCGAGCGGATCCGCGCCGAAGCCGGCGTTCCGACCGGTGCCGTCGGCATGATCACCGACCCGCACCAGGCCGAGGAGATCATCGGGCGCGACCAGGCCGACGTCGTGTTCCTCGCCCGCGCCCTGCTGCGCGACCCGCACTGGCCCCTGCGCGCGGCGAACGTCCTCGGCGCCGACGTGCGCTGGCCCGACCAGTACGCCCGCGCCAAGTCCTGGCACTAGTGGTGGAAGGCGGTCGCCTTCGAAGGATCCTTCGGGTGGCCTCCTTCCTTCGCCAGGTCCGGCAGCACGCGCTCGAGGTCCGCCAGCAGCAGGTCCGCGAGGTCGTGCGTGAAGCCGTTGCGGACGACGATCCGCAGCACCGCCAGGTCCGTCCGGTGCTCCGGGAACGTGTACGCCGGCACCAGCCAGCCCCGCTCCCGCAGGCGGCGTGACACGTCGAAGACGTCGAACCCCGCGTCCGGGCGGGTCGTGAAGGCGAACACCGGCAGCTGGTCCCCGCGGGTCAGCAGTTCGAAGGGACCCAAAGCGGAGATCCCCGACGAAAGGTGCGTCGCCACGTCACGCGAAGCCTGCTGCACCGCACGGAAACCCTCCCGGCCGAGCCGGACGAACGTGTAGTACTGGGCCGCCACCTCGGCACCCGGGCGCGAGAAGTTCAGCGCGAACGTCGGCATGTCGCCACCCAGGTAGTTGACGTTGAACACCAGCTCCGGCGGCAGTGCGGCCCGGTCGCGCCAGAGCACCCAGCCCACACCCGGGTACACGAGGCCGTACTTGTGGCCGGACGTGTTGATCGACGCCACCCGCGGCAGCCGGAAGTCCCACTCCAGCTCGGGGTCGAGGAACGGCGCGATCATCGCGCCGGAAGCGCCGTCGACGTGCATCGGGATGTCCCAGCCCGTCCGCGACGCCAGGGCGTCCAGCGCCGCGGCGATCTCCGCGACCGGCTCGTAGCTGCCGTCGAACGTCGAGCCCAGGATGGCCACCACGCCGATCGTGTTCTCGTCGCAGCGCGCGACCGCCTCCTCGGCGGAGAGGTGGTAGCGGTCGCCCTCCATCGGCACCAGCCGCGGCTCGACTTCCCAGTACTCGCAGAACTTCTCCCAGCAGACCTGGACGTTGACGCCCATCACCAGGTTCGGCTTCCCGGTGCGCCCGAGCTTGGACCAGCGGCGCTTCAACGCCATCCCGGCGAGCATGCAGGCTTCGGACGAACCGGTCGTCGAACAGCCCATGACGTCCGCCGGGTCCGGCGCGTGCCACAGGTCGGCGAGGATGTTCACGCAACGGCGCTCCAGCTCGGCCGTCTGCGGGTACTCGTCCTTGTCGATCATGTTCTTGTCGACGCACTCGGCCATCAGCTCGCGCGCCTGCGGCTCCATCCACGTCGTGACGAACGTGGCGAGGTTGAGCCGCGCGTTGCCGTCGAGCATCAGCTCGTCGCGCACGAGCTGCAACGCGGTGTCGGGTGGCAGCGAGTCGTCACGCAGCTTGTCGTGCGGCATGACGAAGTCGGCCGCCAGCGCCGGGTTCGCCCCGGCGTAGAGCGGGTTCGTCCCGGCGGTGCGGTCGCGATCGGCTTTTCCCTGGTGCAGGACCATGCCACCGAACGTACTTGCCCCCACCGACGAAAAAGGGCCGCTCCGTCCGGAACGGCCCTTTCGCGCGAAAAATCAAGCCTGCTGTGCCTGCCACATCCAGTGCGCCTCTTCCAGCGCGCGGGTGATCTCGATCAGCAGGTCCTGCGTGACGAGGTCGCTCTTGTCGGTCTCGTCGATGCGCGCCCGCAGCCGCTCGATCAGCTTGGCGAGGATGTCGACGATCGCGGCGACCGTGGCCTCGACGGACTGCCAGTTGTCCGGGTAGTCCGGCGCGCCCGAGCTCTCGACGACGGTCTTCGCCTTGCCGTTCGGCGAAACACCGATGGCGTTGGCGCGCTCGGCGACCTCGTCGACGTACTGGCGCGCGGTGTTGACCAGCTCGTCGAGCTGGAGGTGCGCGCTGCGGAAGTTGGCGCCGACGACGTTCCAGTGGGCCTGCTTCGCGATCAGGGAAAGGTCGACCAGGTCGACCAGCGTCGCCTGCAGGGCGTTGCCGGTGATCTCCTTGTCGGCCTCGGAAAGCGGGCTCTTGATGGGAGAGTTGCTCATCTGGCGGTGATCCTTTCCTCTGACTGGTTCGGAGTGGGGGTCAAACGGTCGCGGAAAGCGCGACCTCGATGTTGCCGCGGGTCGCGTTGGAGTAGGGGCAGACCTGGTGGGCCTGCTCGACCAGCTGGTCGGCCTGCGCCTGCTCGAGACCCGGCAGGGAGACGTTGAGCGCGACGCCGAGGCCGAAGCCGACCTCCTGCTTGAGCACGCTCACCTCCGCGGTCACCGTCGAGTCGTGGAGCTGGACCTTGGCCTGGCGGGCGACGAGCTGCAGGGCGCTGTGGAAGCAGGCCGAGTAGCCGGCGGCGAAGAGCTGCTCGGGGTTGGTCTTGTCCCCGCCCGGGCCGCCCATCTCCTTCGGGATGGCCAGCGACTCGTCGATGACGCCGTCCGACGAAGTCACCTCGCCGTTGCGGCCGTCGCCGCGCGCCGTCGCCACCGCCGTGTAGATCGCCTCGCTCATCCTCAGCCCGCCTTCTGTACCGGACACTCCTCTGCGAGCGTCTCACTGGGCACAACATCCCGCACCCGCGGAACGGTGCCCGCACATGGCAGGCGTCACGTACGTCGATTACCCGGGCTCCCCCGGGCGAAACGTCACGCGGTGCGCGTCACCGCGAACTCGGCCACCTGGCGGCCGATCAGGCGCAGGGTCCGCGTCGTCTTCTCGTCCGACGCGCCGCCGCCCTCGTCGAACTTGGTCTCGGCGGAGTTGATCGAACCACCCAGAGGGGTGGCCCAGCCGCGCAGCGCGTGCGTGATCGTGCGCAGCTGTTCGAGGGTGGTCACCGCGGCCTGCCAGCCGTACGCGACGGCGGCGAGGCCGACCGCGCGGCCGTCGAGGTAGGGCCGCCGGTCGTCGCGCAGGTCCTCGACGTAGTCCAGGGCGTTCTTGACCAGGCCGGACAGCGCGCCGTGGTAGCCGGGCGAGACGACGATCAGCCCGTCCGCCTCCCGGATCGCTTCGACGAGCCGCGTGGCGCGTTCGTCGCGCTCCGGCACACCGGCGTCGTAGAACGGGAGGACCAGCTCCGGGCCGGCCAGCAACCGGGTCCGGACGCCGACTTCGGCCGCGCCGCCGAGCGCGATCCGCAGCGCGCGTTCGGACTGCGACCCCTCGCGGAGCGAGCCGCCGATCCCGAGCACGTTGAGCGTCCTGGCTGAAGTCACGTTTTCCAGGCTAACCCCTCGACTTAACTGGAGGACCAGACTCTGGGACGGAGGTCCTGGTCACAGCTGGACCTGTTACCTACTGACAAGTAACGTCCGGGGCGGCATCGACGCTCAGGAGGAACCATGGCGATCCCGCTCCCGATCCGTGTCCAGGCGGCCGCGTCCCAGCTGGCGTTCTGGCTGCCCACGCCGATCCGGCGCGCGGCGGCGGGCCGGACCGTCCGCATCGACGGCCAGGAGCTGGCGCTCGACGCCCAGCTGCTGCTCCGGCTGCAGAAGATCGCGAAGGCCGAGCTCGTGCGCGGCTCGGTCGAGCAGTCGCGGGCCCTGCTCGACCTGGGCAGGCACCTGGTCAGCGGCAAGCCGATCGAGCCGGTCGCGGTGCGCGAGATCGCCGTGCCGACGCCCGACGGCGACGTTCCCGCGACGCTCTACACGCCGGCCGGGCTGCCCGAGAAGTCGCCGCTGCTCGTGTTCTTCCACGGCGGCGGCTGGGTGATCGGCACCCGCGCGAGCCACGACAACGCCGTCCGCTTCCTGGCCAAGCACGCCGGGATCCGGGTGCTCTCGATCGAGTACCGGCTGGCCCCGGAATTCCCGTTCCCGGCGGCGACCGACGACGCGCTGGCCGCGTTCGACTACGCGGTGGCGAAGGCGGGCGACCTCGGCGCCGACCCGGCGCGGATCGCCGTCGGCGGGGACAGCGCGGGCGGCAACCTCGCGGCGGTGACCGCGCAGCAGGCGGTCAAGCGCGGCGGCCCGGCGCCGGCGTTCCAGCTGCTGATCTACCCCGCGACGGACTTCGCGCACCGCTACCGCTCGCAGGACCTGTTCGCCGAGGACCTGTTCCTGACCGACGTGCACATGAAGTGGTTCGAAGGCCACTACGTGCCGGAGGGCACCGACCTGACCGACCCGCGGCTCTCCCCGCTGCGCGCGGACGACCTGAGCGGCCTGCCGCCTGCCCTGGTCGTCACGGCCGGCTTCGACCCGCTGCGCGACGAGGGCGAGGCGTACGCGGAGAAGCTCGCGGACGCCGGGGTCGACGTGGCGCTGCGGCGGCACGAGGACCTGATCCACGGTTTCATCAACTTCACCGGCGTCGGCACGCGATTCCGCGAAGCACTGGCCGAAATGGCGGGCGCATTGCGGCAAGGATTGGCCAAGAAACCGGAGTGAAACGAATCCGGAGCCCGGCACGGAGAAATGTCCGCGGGCCGGGCTCCGGATCCCCCTGTTTCCTCTGTGGTTATGGAGCGGGCAGCGGTGGCACCGGCAGCGGCGGTACCGGCAGGCCGCCGAGCAGCCCGCCCAGGATGCCCGTGACGGCTGCGAGCAACGCCTTCACCAGGTCGCTGACGATCTTCAGCGGGCCCGGCAGGTCGGGCAGCGACGGGATCGGGACCGGCAGCGGCGGCAGCTGGCGTGCCTTGGCCGTCGGGTCGCTCAGCAGCCGGGCGGACTCGTCGGCCCGGCCCTTGGCCAGGCCGGCCAGCTGCTCGGTGTCCGTCTGGACCGTGTAGCGCTTGCCCGCCGCGATGTCCGCGAGCACCGGGCTGAACTGCCCGAGGTCGCCGCGCGTGGCGCCGACGTTGCCCGCGTAGGCCACCTTGGTCAGGTCGTCACGCAGCTGGAGCACCTGTGCGGCGAGGGCCTGGGTGCTGGAGGAACCCTTGCCCCCGTCCGGGCTCGCGGAGGCGATCCCCGCCATTCCGACCGCCAGCAGACTGCTCGCGGCTACGAGGGCGATGGACCGCCCGAACTTGCCTTTCATTCCTAACCTCCTGGCCTCGGGAGACCTGACGGGTTAAATCGATACCCGCCGTGTCGGAGATAAGCCACCCGATCACCGGTTGGAGACGTTTTCTAACCCTTACGTGCCGGATCCGGAAAGAGCGAACTGGCCCGCATCTGATTAACGTCGAAAGCTTGCCCGTCCCCCTGAAGATCATCCTGACCGATCACGATCGTCACGCAGCGGTGACCACTGTCCACTATGGAACAGTTGGGTCACCCACACAGGCGTAAACGGTGATCATTTGGCTTCATCACTCCGTCGGACCGCGTGTCGCGGCTGCTCCGGACGGGGAGTCCCCCACGCTCGCACCGCCACCCACACAGGTCAGCGCGAAACGCGAACGCGATTCGCCGATTCAGAGCGGCAAGCCCGCTTCCAGGTGCGCCACGGCTTCGTCGAGGACCTCCAGCGTGTCCGCCTCGGGGTCCGCCGCCGACCCCAGGAACGCGGCCAGCACCACGCCGACCACCGCGCCCGCCCAGTTGCGGACTTCGAAGCCGCCCGGCTCGCGTCCGGTGCGCTGCGCCGCGAACCCGGCCAGCAGGTCGATCCCCTCGGCGAACTTGTCCATGGCCGCGGTGCGCAGCTCCGGTTCGCGCAGCACCAGCCGCTGCCGCTGGCGTTCGCGCTCCCACTCGTCGGCGGGGAGCACCTCGCGGATGGTCGTCACGGTCGCCCGCAGCGCGCCGATCGGGCTGAGCTCGGGCGGCTGCGCCAGCGCCGCGGCGATGAGCATCGGGTCGAAGGGGTCGTACAGCACCGTCGCCTCCTTCGTCGGGAAGTACCGGAAGAAGGTGCTGGGCGAGATCTCCGCCGCGGCCGCGATCTGGTCGACCGTCGTCGCGCTGTAGCCCTGCTCGTGGAACAGCCGCAACGCGTGCCGCTGGATCGCGGCGCGCGTCCTGGCCTTCTTCCGTTCGCGCAGTCCCTGCGGTTCAGATGGCGACGACGTCATGCCCCGATTCTCGCGGCTGCGCCCCGGCGACCGCCCGCCCGGGCAGGAACAGCGCCGCCAGCAGCGCCCCGGCCACGCCGAGCCCGGCGCAGACCCACAGCGTCGCCGCCATGCCGTCGGTGAACGCGGTCCGCGCGGACTCGGCGAGCCCGGGCAGGTGG
>NZ_JAAGNB010001157.1:0-33376 GCF_010550475.1 Amycolatopsis sp. SID8362 | reverse complement strand
CGTCGCGGACCTGGACGCCGGGCCGGCCGAAGCCGTCGTGCAGGGGCTGGGCGCCGACGTCACCTGGACCGAGCTGGCGGCGGTGGGGCACCTCGCCGAAGCGGGTGTCCCGTGGGTGGCCACGAACGTCGACCTCACCCTGCCGACGCCGTCCGGGCGGGCACCGGGCAACGGCGCGCTGGTCGCCCTGGTCCGGACGGCGACCAGCGCGACGCCGCACGTGGTCGGCAAGCCGCGGGCCGCGTTGTTCGAGCTGGCCCGTGACCGGCTCGGGACCGGCCGCCCGGGCACCCTGGTGTGCGGGGACCTGCTGGGCACCGACATCGAGGGCGCCAACGCGGCCGGTCTCGACTCGCTGTTCGTCTTGAGCGGGTCCTCACGGCTGCGCGACCTGATCTTCGCCGAGCCCGCCGCTCGTCCGACGTACGTGGCCGGCGACCTGAGCGGTCTGCTCGAGCCGTTGCTGCCCCTGCGCGACGCCGTCCTCCGGGACGTCGGCGACCGCGCCGAGTCGCTCCGGTCCGTGGTCGCCTCGGCGTGGGCCGCCCGCGACGCCGGTGGCGAGGTCTCCAGCGACGCCGGTCTGTGGGACGGGATCGAACGCCGTCTCGTTCCGCCGCGCTGAGGCGGCGGCCGCGGCGACCCGCCTGCCGTGACCTCCGAGGGTGCTGCCGGCGAATTCGGGCCCGGGTGGTTTCTCCGACGGGGCCCTGGCGCGTTGTCGGTGTCCGGTGGAGGTCTACCGGAGTGGCCAACATGACGACCGCAATGGCCAAGTCACCGACCGGACCGGCCAACGTGCCGGGGCCCGGCATGTTGGCCGTTCCGGTCGTTGTGTTGGCTGCTCTGGTCGTTGTGTTGGCCGCTGCGGGACGGTCGGCCGTGGGGGCCGCGGCCGGAAGCCGCCCAGGTGGGTCTCAGCCGGGCAGCGCCGGGGGCACGCCCGTGCGCTCGTACTCCGCCAGCAGGCCGATCCGGCGCTGGTGGCGTCCGCCTTCGAACTCGGCGGCGAGGAACGCGTCCACGATGCGCTCGGCCTCCTCGACCGGGTGCATCCGGGCGCCGATGGCGGCGAGCTGCGCGTTGTTGTGCCGCCGGGCCAGCAGCGCGGTGTCGACGTTCCAGACCAGCGCGGCCCGGGCACCGGGCACCTTGTTGGCGGCGATCTGTTCCCCGTTCCCGGAACCGCCGACGACCAGCCCCAGGCTGCCCTCGTCGGCGACGACGCGCCGCGCCGCTTCGACGCAGAACGGCGGGTAGTCGTCGTCGGCGTCGTAGGCGTGCGGGCCGACATCGGTCACGTCGTGGCCGAGTCCGGTGAGCCGCTTGACGAAATGGTCCTTGAGTTCGAGGCCGGCGTGATCGGAGCCGAGGTAGATTCGCACGCCGGAAGCGTAAGCGCGCATTCACGCGAATACCGGCCGGACGGCCATTGCGATTGCTGCCGGGGCCTTTGCCGTTTCTTATGGTCGGGCGCCCCGCGGCCCCCGGTCGACCGGGGTGGCGCCACCGCCGGTGCACCCGCCCGCCCCACTCGTCGGCGCGCCGGCACCGTTCGGCACCGGTTGCCGACCACTGGTTGACGGTCGGTTGCGGCCGGTCCGCCGGGCCCCGGATGCTCGTTCGTGGCCGCGAGATTTCGTGAAGATGTCCTCGGAGTTGCGCGGCGCACGAAGTCCGGTTTTCGCCCGGTAGCCGGGCGCAGTCGACAGGAGGAGCAAAACATGAAGTGGGAAACGCCGGAGTACACGGTCGTCGAGGTGTGCGCTGAGGCCACCGGTTACTTCTATCGGGGCTGACGAAGCCGGGCCTCACCACAAGCGTCGGCGCACGGCCCCGGCTCCCGGACACCCGCCCGGGCCGGGGCCTTGCGCCACCTGGTCATCCTCTTTAGGTGGTTGAAGTGACCCTTGAATTCCTTCCGCTGCTCGCGCTCGCCTTCGGGCTCAGTCTCGACAACTTCCGCTCGTCGATCGCCATCGGCACCATCCCCTTCGGCTGGCGGCGCGCCGTGCAGGTCGCGCTCGTCTTCGGGCTGTGGGACGCGGTGGGGCCGCTGCTGGGCGGCGTCCTCGGCCACTACCTGGGTGACTTCCTCGGCGACACGGCGGAGTACATCGGAGCGGCCGCGCTGGGGTTGTACGGCGTGTACTTCATCGTCGGGGCGATCCGGAAACCGGAGCCCGAGGACATGGACCACCCCTGGGTGACGCTCTTCGGCATGCCGCTTTCGCTGACCCTCGACAACTTCATCGCGGGCGCCGGGCTCGGGATCGCCGGGTTCTCCCTGGTCGTCCCGATGCTGACGTTCGGCGCCATGACCGTGCTCATGTCGTTCGCCGGCCTGTTCGTGGGGCGGATGGCTGCCAAGGTCGTCCGCATCCGGTCCGATCTGTTCAGCGGGATTTCGCTGCTCGGCGCGGCGATCCTGCTGCCGCTCGTCTTCGGCTGACCCGCGCGCCGGGAGGACACCGATGCCCGAGAATCCCGACACCCACGTCTACCGCACCTACGACCAGGTCCTGGCCGAGCCGCGCGGCGGCACCGGCCGGTGGCCGGACCGGGTCGACCTGAAACCCTTGCGGCGCAACCAGCCCGAGTCCGATCCGCTCGGCCCGGCGTTCGACTACGCCGCGCGGTTCTCGACGCTGGACCTCGACGAGGTCGCGCGGGACATCGACGAAGTGCTGACGACGTCCCAGGACTGGTGGCCCGCCGACTTCGGCCACTACGGCCCGCTCGTGCTGCGGATGGCCTGGCACGCCGCGGGCACCTACCGCGTCAGCGACGGCCGAGGCGGCGCGGGCGCCGGGATGCAGCGCTTCGCTCCGCTGAACAGCTGGCCGGACAACCGGAACCTCGACAAGGCGCGCCGGTTGCTGTGGCCGGTGAAGAAGAAGTACGGGACCAGGATCTCCTGGGCGGATCTGATGGTCTTCGCGGGCAACCGGGCCCTGGAGTCGATGGGCTTCAGGACTTTCGGGTTCGGCGGCGGCCGCGCCGACGTGTGGGAACCCGACGAGACGTACTGGGGCCCGGAGCTCAAGTGGCTGGCCGAGGAGCGCTACCGCGGCCTGCGCGAGCTCGACCAGCCGCTGGCAGCCGCGGAAATGGGGCTGGTCTACGTCGATCCGCAGGGCCCGGCCACCAACCCCGACCCGCGGCTCGCCGCCCGCGACATCCGGGAGACCTTCAAGCGGATGGGGCTGGACGACGAGGAAACCGTCGCGCTCATCGCGGGCGGGCACACCTTCGGCAAGACGCACGGCCCGGCGGACCCGAACCTGGTCTGCGGCCCCGAACCCGAGGCCGCGCCGCTCACCGCGCAGGGCCTCGGCTGGGCAGGCGGGCACGGCAGCGGCATCGCGGCCGACGTCGTCACCAGCGGGCTGGAAGGGATGTGGACCCGCACGCCCGTCCAGTGGGACCACACGTTCTTCGAGACGCTCTTCGAGTACGAGTGGGACGTCGAGCTCAGCCCGGCGGGCCTGTGGCAGTGGATCCCGCGTGACGGCGGGGGCGAGGGCACCGTCCCGGATCCCTTCGACCCGGCCGAAAAACACCACCCGGTCATGCTCACCACCGACCTCTCGCTCCAGGAAGACCGCGCCTACGAAGCGATCTCGCGGCGGTTCCTGGAACACCCGGACCAGTTCGAAGACGCGTTCGCGCGCGCCTGGTTCAAGCTGACGCACATCGACATGGGCCCGATCCGGCGGTACCTGGGACCACTCGTCCCGGCCGAACGGCTGATCTGGCAGGACCCGGTGCCGGAGGTGGACCACGAACTGGTGGACGCCGACGACATCGCCGCCCTCAAGCGCGAAATCCTCGGCTCCGGCTTGACCGTCGCGCAGCTCGTCGCCACGGCGTGGGCCTCGGCTTCGACGTACCGCGACAGCGACAAGCGCGGCGGGGCGAACGGGGCGCGGATCCGGCTCGAACCGCAGCGCGGCTGGGCGGTCAACGAACCCGGCCGGCTGGACGTCGTTCTCCTCGCGCTGCAAGGGATCCAGGAGCGGTTCAACGCCGAACAGGCCGGGAGCAAACGGATTTCGCTGGCCGACCTGATCGTGCTCGGCGGGTGCGCCGCGGTGGAACACGCGGCCGCGGCCGCCGGCCACGACGCCGACGTCCCGTTCCGGCCGGGGCGCACCGACGCGACGCAGGAGTGGACGGACGTCGCGTCGTTCGAGGCGTTGCGGCCCACGGCGGACGGCTTCCGGAACTACCTCGGCGACGGGTTCCGCCTGCCGCCGGAACACCTGCTGGTCGACCGGGCGAGCCTGCTGACGTTGAGCGCGCCCGAGATGACCGTGCTGCTCGGCGGGCTGCGGGTGCTGGGCGCCAACCACCGCGGCTCCCCGCTGGGGGTGCTGACGGAGGCGCCCGGAACGTTGACGAACGACTTCTTCGTCAACCTGCTGGACATGAGTACACAGTGGACAGCATTGCCGGGCGGGCATTCCTGGGTGGCGCGCTACGAAGGCCGCAGCCGGGAAACCGGTGCGCGGCGGTGGCTCGCGAGCCGGGTCGATCTGCTGTTCGGGTCGAACTCCGAACTGCGGGCGATCTCGGAGGTCTACGCGAGTGCGGACGCGGGCGGGAAGTTCGCCCGTGACTTCGTCGCGGCGTGGGTGAAGGTCATGGAACTCGACCGGTTCGATCTCCGGGCCGGATCATTTCCCACGAACGGTACTTCCGGCCGGGCGAACGGCTGACCGGGATCGATTTGTGGCAACGGATTTCGGAACTCCCGTCGCGGCGGTAGATTCTGATTTGTTGCAGGGCAAGGAAAACTCAACGACGAGGAGGTGATGTCCGATGACGATCATGGAGGAGCGAGAGGATCTCCTGGCCGAGCTCGGCGGGCAGAACAGGGCGACCATCGGGGCCGTGCTCGGGACCGGGTCGATCGCCAAGGCGACCGAGCGTCCGGACGGGACGATGGAGGCGACCATCCGGATCCCGGAGGACGCGATGGCGTGGGAGCCGGGCGTGCTGATCATGCCGCACGGCGGCGTCCTGGAGCTGACGATCATCAACGACGACAAGAACACCCACGCCTGCTTGCTGCCCAGCAACGGCGAGCGGCAGTTCATCGGCCTGCTGAACCACTCCAAGGGCAGCGCGACGCTCGAGCTCGACGGCCCCGGCTGCTACTGGTACGGCTCCCCGGCCGGCAACGACGAGGGCCGCGGCCTGCAGGCCGCCATCGTCGTGACCGGCGAAGTGCCGCCGGAAGCCAAGCTCGACCGACCCGCCCAGCCGCGGCCGTAGGAAGGCAGATCACCGATGACCCTCGAATACGTCGACGCCGGCAAGGCGTTCAACCACAGTCAGCTGTCCAACCTGCCGCACCAGGCGCCGGACGTCACCCGCGGCGTCAACTACGAGCGCATTCTCGAAGCGCGCGGCGAGAAGGACAACTGGATCACCTACTACGGTGACTACGACGGCAAGCGGCACAGCCTGCTCGACCAGATCACCGTCGACAACGTCAAGAACCTGAAGGTGGCCTGGATCTTCCAGGCGGGCGCGACCGGCATGATCGCCTCGACCTCCACCTACGCGTTCGAGGCCTGCCCGCTGGTCGTCGACGGCGTCATGTTCGTCACCGGCTGGGACGGCTGGCTGTGGGCGCTCGACGCCAAGACCGGCGAACAGCTGTGGCGCTACAAGCACGCGATCCCGATCGACGTCACGCTGTGCTGCGCCAACGTCAACCGCGGCTGCGCGGTGGCGAACGGCAAGGTCTACATGGTGACGCAGAACGCCCAGCTGGTCGCGATCGACGCCACCACCGGGAAGAAGGTCTGGCAGAAGACCATCGGCGACGTGCGCGCGGGCGAGAGCGCCTCGATCGCGCCGCTGGTGATCAAGGACACGCTCATCACCGGGTCCGCCGGCGGCGAGTACGGCGTCCGCGGCCACATCGACTGCTGGGACCTGGAGACCGGGGAGCAGCGCTGGCGCACCTACACCGTCCCGAAGCCGGGCGAGCCCGGTTCGGAGACCTGGCCCGCCGACGGGGAGGCCTGGCAGCGCGGTGGCGCGAACCACTGGGTCACCGGCACGTTCGACCCGGAGCTGAACCTCTACTACGCCGGCACCGGGAACCCGGCGCCGGACTTCGACGGCGAGGTGCGCGAGGGCGACAACCTCTACACCGACAGCGTCGTCGCGGTCGACGTCGACACGGGCGAGATCAAGTGGCACTACCAGTTCACCCCGCACGACCTGTGGGACTACGACTCCACGATGGAGATGACCCTGTTCGAGCGGGACGGCAAGAAGCTGCTGGCCCACTTCGACAAGAACGGGTACATGTTCGTCCTGGACCGCACCAACGGCGAGCTGCAGCACGTCACGCCGTTCGTCGACCGGATCGACTGGGGCGTCATCACCCGCGACGGCAAGGTGACCCCGCGGAAGTACCCGGACAAGGAAGGCGAGCCCTGCCACTTCTTCCCCGGCCCGGCCGGTGCGAAGGAATGGACGCACGCGTCGTACAACCCGGAGCACGACCTGTTCTACGTCCCGGTCGCCGACGTGGGCGCCACCGCCACCCGGCGTCGCCGCGAGTTCAAGGAAGGCATGCCCTACTGGGGTGCCGCGGTCGAGGTCGACGTCGACAACATGGCGGGGTCGGTCAGCGCGTTCGACTCGCACGGTGAGGAGAAGTGGCGCCACCGGCTCGACAACATGCCGATGGCCGCCTCGACGCTGAGCACCGCGGGCAACCTCGTGTTCGCCGGCACGCCGGCGGGCGAGTTCCTGGCGCTGCACGCCGAGACCGGCGAGAAGCTCTGGAGCTTCCAGTGCGGCAGCGGGCACCACAGCAGCCCGAGCACCTTCACCGTCGACGGCAAGCAGCACATCGCGGTGCCGGTAGGCTGGGGTGGCTGGCTCGAGGGCATCGTCCCCGGCCTGTCCGGCCAGGGGCACGGCGCTTCGCTGATCGTGTTCTCCCTGTGACACCGGGACTTCCCGGATAGGTGCCGACCGGTGGTCGAGTCGTCCCGGCGACTCGGCCACCGGTTTCGGCGTTTCCCCGTCGGGCCGACGGAAAGGTGATCCCGATGAGCCAGTCATCGACGTCCGCACCGGAAAGGTTGCCGTGCCTGTACTGCGGAGAGCGCTACGGACCGGACGACGTCGCGCGGCACACCGAGCCGGTGGCGTGCGGGCCGTGCATCACGTGCGTCGGCAAGCCCGCGTGCTTCGAGTGCCGTCTGATGTACTGCGTCTGCGACGTGCACCGCTACGGCGGCTGAGCGGGTCAGATCTCCAGGGCGCGGCGCACGGTCGGCGCGTTGCGGCGGGACACCGGGACCATCGTCTGCGCCTGGTCGTCCATGACGAGGAACAGCTCGCCCTTGTAGCGGCGCTCGACCTCGCGGATCCGGCTGAGGTTCACCACGTACTGCCGGTGCACCCGCAGGAACCCGGCGTCGCCCAGCTCGGTTTCGAGCCGGTCGAGGCCCGGCGAGGCGGCGCGCAGCATTCCCTGGTCGGTGGAGAGCCACACGTCGTTGCCGTCCGACTGCGCGAAGGCGACTTCGGGCAGCCGCAACAGGACCATGCGGTTGTCGCGCGTGGCGACCATCCGGTGCGGCTGCGCGCGAAGCGGGGCGTCGTCGCCGGGCCGGGGCAGCGGATCCCCTTCGGTGACGCCGAACGAGACGACGTTGCCGATCAGGTGCCCGGCCAGGAACACCGGCCGGAAGCTGATCGACGTCGGTTCGGCGGCCAGCCGTGTGAGGATCTGCGTCGAGCCCGCCCAGTCGGGGTTGCGTGCCGCCTGCTCGCAGGCGTACTTCGCGGCCCGGATGAACTCCGGCAGCTCCGGTTTCCACCGCACCGCGGGATCCGGCGCCGGCGTGGAACCCGGGATGCCGAGCAGCACACCGGCGGTGTCGTCGGCCAGCACGACCCGGCCCGCGGGATCCACGACCGTGAGCGGCGCCCGCGAGGCCGACCTGGCGTGGTTGAAGGCGGCGATCAGTTCGGCGCCGTCGTCCTTCGCGTGCTGGCGCAGGATGCGCTGGGTCATCGTGGCGGCGTTGCCGAGCCAGGAGCCCACGCTCGCGGGCAGCTCGCCGCGCCAGCACGAGATGTTGAGCACGGCCACCGGTTTCCTGGTCACCACGTCCCGGACCGCCACCCCGGCGCAGGTCCAGTCGTGGAAGGCCTGGCACCAGTGCTCGGCACCGCGGATCAGCACGGGGGTGTACGACAGCAGCGCGGTACCCATGCCGTTCGTGCCGGCGGCGCCTTCGGCCCAGCAGAACCACGGCGCCAGGTTGGCCTCGGCGGCGACCGCGCGGGTGGCCGGGTCGCCCCACTGGGCCAGCACCCGGCCGGTGCCGTCGGTGATGGTCACGATGGCGCCGAGCGGGCCGACCTCGTGCACCAGCGAAGCGGCGCGGAAGCCGAGTTCGGCGAACACGACGTCGTGCTCCAGCGCGTGGCCGACCTCCGCGACCGCGGCCGGGGCTTCGGCGAGGCCCGGGTCGACCCGGTACTGGTCGCGGCACCGGTGCCAGGAGATCGCGATCTCGGGACGCACGCCGCTGAGGTCGTCTTCACCCCGCGCGAACCGTTCCCACGCTTTGAACACCGTCGCTTCGCCACGGCGGGCCGGCCTCGGTTCGAGCCGGCGTACCTGTGCCATGGGAGACCACCTTCGGTCCGCCGGGCCGGAGGCACGGCGATTTGGCTTCGTCGCAAGCTAAACTCCGCGCCCGAGCGAGGGCAAGCGGCGTGTGATGACCGTGGGTGAACGCCCCACGAACGGTCGTGAAGCGATGACGGACGGCGCCCGGTGGTCCACGAGCGGTAGCGCCGGGGCGCCGGGAAAATCCCGTCCTACCCTGGTTTTCGGCCCGATCGGCGGTTCTCCCTGCCTACCTGTCCGATCGGGTAGTTCTACAGCGATGTTGATGAACGACGTGAACATGTCTTGAATGCTTGGCTGCGTCGAGTTACTTTGTGACGGCGTTCAGTGTCCGGCGGCAGGAAGCCCCCGGTACACGCGGCGACAAGGAGGTCGCGATGACGGGGAGAGTGCCACCGCTGGTGATCGCACCGAGCCGGCCCAGCGGGCGTGACCGCGTGCCCGGCGGCTCCCTGGTGGCCAGCTCGTCGGCGAAGGAAGTGGCTCGCGCGTGGGAGAACTTCGCCGCGGGCGAGGACATCGAAACGGGCGTGCGGCCGGAGATCCTCGCTTCGTGGTACCGGTGCCGCGACCGGTACGACGTGGACCGCACGCTGGACATCGCACCGGGAGCCCGCAGCGAGGAGGACCAGCGGCTCGACAACGGTGTCATCTACACCTCCCTCGGCGGGCTCGGTGCGCTGGCCGGGCAGGAAGTCGAGCGCGACGGCGCCGTCGTCACCGTGACGGACGGGGACGGGCGCGTTCTCGGCGCCTGGGGCGACCCCAGCGCGTTGCGCCGCGCCGAGCTGCACAACCTCGCGCCGTGGTCGTCGTGGTCGGAGGAGTGCACCGGCACGAACGGGATGGGCACGTCGCTCGAGGTGTCCGGCCCGGTGACGGTGACCGGGCCGGAACACTGGTGCCAGGCGTTCCACCAGTGGGCGTGCGCCGGGGTGTCCATTCGCGACGTGGTGACCGGCGCCCCGGTCGCCTCGATCAACATCTCGCGCTGGAACGCGTCGCTGTCCAAGCTCGTGCCGCCGTGGCTGACGAAGGCGGTCGCCTGCGTGGAGCAGGAGATCTACCGGCGTGCCATCTACGAAGCCGACAAGGTGATCGGCGAATTCACCAAGAAGTGCGCGCAGGCCGGTGGTTCGTTCATGGCGATGGACCGCGGCGGGAACGTGATCGCCGCCAACGAAGCGGCCGTCGCGATGCTCGGGCTGGCCGGCGAAACCCCCATCGTCGCCGGGGCGACCGAGCCGGCCGAGCGCTGGATCCCGGACATCGCCGGGCTGCCGGAAGTGGTGCGGTGGGCGAGGGAGCGGGCGCAGGGCAACGCGGAGTGGAGCGGTTACGCACGGCTGCCGGTGTGTCCCGGCGAAGAGGACACGCCGTTGACCTTGCGGTCCGTTGTGGACTCGAACCACGTGGTCGGTATGTTGTGCGCGTTCGGCGTGCAAGAGGGCGAAGCTTTCGAAGGGAACGCCGACGACGCGATCGGGCCGTTGCCGCGATGCGTCATCGGGATGCGCAAGGACCGGCTGGTTCTGCTGGCCCCGTCGGAGATCCGCTACGCCGAGGCCGACCGGAACATCGTCTGGCTCGTCACGGAACGGGGCCGGATCCAGGCCGCGACCCGCGGCCTGGAGAACGTCGAGCGGTTGCTGACGTCCTTCGGGTTCCGCCGGGTGCACCGGCGGTTCCTGGTCAACCTGCGCCGGGTCGCGGAGATCGAGCGGGGCATCAAGGGTGAGCTGTTCCTGATCATGGACTCCCGGGACCACGAGTTCGTGCCCGTTTCCCGGCGCCACGCCCCGGATCTGCGGCGCATGCTCGGGGTGTGATCAGCCGGAGACGGCTTCCGCCTGGCGGCGCAGGCTTGCCACGGCCCGCGCCGGATCGGCGGCCGAGTAGACGGCCGAGCCGGCGACGAAGCAGTCGACGCCGGCCTCGGCCGCCTGCTCGATCGTGTCCGCGTTGATGCCGCCGTCGATCTCGACCACCAGGTTCAGGTGACCGGTGTCGACGAGCTCCCGCGCCCGGCGCACCTTGGTGAGGACGTCGGCGATGAACTGCTGGCCGCCGAACCCGGGTTCCACGGACATCACGAGCAGGGTGTCGTAATGCTTGAGCACGTCGAGGTAGGGCTCCAGCGGCGTGCCCGGCTTGATGGCCAGCCCGGCTTTCGCGCCCGCGGCGCGGAGGTTCTTCGCGAGCATGACGGGATCCTCGGCGGCCTCGACGTGCACGGTTACGTTGTAGGAACCCGCTTCCGCGTACGCGATCGCCCAGTGGTCCGGCTTCTCGATCATCAGGTGGCAGTCCAGCGGCAGGTCCGTGGTGGCCAGCAGTGACCGCACGACGGGCAGGCCCAGGGTCAGGTTCGGCACGAAGTGCGCGTCCATGACATCCACGTGCAGCCAGTCGGCACCACGCTTTCCTTGCACGGCGGCCACTTCGTCGGCGAGCCGGGCGAAGTCGGCGGACAGGATGGACGGCGCGATCAATGGCTTCTTCGACACACCCCGAGCGTACGGCCGCGGGGGCCGGTCCGTGGCTATTGGTGCTGTGTATCGGGGGATAGCGGTTTCGGATGTGCGGGGGTGTTGCCGGTGCCGGGGTGGCCGGGTGATGGTTGTGGCTCAAGCGATCCCGTACCGATGAGGAGAATTGCCGTGCAGCTGCAGGTGGCTTTGGACGTTCTGGACCTTCCCTCGGCACTGACCCTGGCCAACCAGGTCGCCGACCACGTCGACATCCTCGAACTCGGCACCCCCCTGGTGAAAGCCGCCGGCATCGCCGCCGTCAGCGCCATCAAGGCCGCCCACCCCGACAAGCTGGTTTTCGCCGACCTCAAAACCGCCGACGCCGGTGAACTCGAAGCCGGACTCGCGTTCGAAGCCGGCGCCGACCTGGTCACCGTCATGGGCACCGTCGACGACGACACCATCCGCGGCGCGGTCGCCGCCGGCCGCAAGTACGGCAAGCAGGTCGTCGCCGACATGATCGGCGTCACCGACAACCGCGTCGCGCGGATCCGCGAAGTCGCCAAGCTCGGTGTCTCCTTCGTGGAGATCCACGCCGGGCTGGACGAGCAGGCCCGGCCGGGTTACAGCATCCAGCAGCTGCTCGACGACGGCCGGCTGGCCGGAGTCCCGTTCTCCATCGCCGGCGGCGTGAAGGCCGACACCATCGGCGCCGTCCGTGAAGCCGGAGCCGTCGTCGCCGTCGCCGGTGGCGCGATCTACAACGCCACCGACCCCGGCGCCGCCGCGGCCGAGCTGAAGAAGCACGCCACCCGCTGACCCCACCCCACCCGGCGAACCCAGGAGTTCCCTGCCATGCCACCGAACCACTCCGCTGACGAGGTCGCCCGCCTGACGACCCGCCGACTCCCCGCCGACTGGTCCGAAGTGGACCAGCGCGCGATCGACACCGCCCGCGTGCTGGCCGCGGACGCGGTCGAGCAGTGCGGGAGCGGGCACCCCGGCACGGCCATGAGTCTCGCGCCCGTCGCCTACGCGCTGTTCCAGCGGGTCATGCGGCACGACCCCGGCGACGCGCGGTGGCTCGGCCGGGACCGGTTCGTGCTGTCCGCCGGGCATTCGAGCCTCACGCTGTACATCCAGCTGTTCCTGGCCGGCTACGGCCTGGAGCTCGACGACCTGAAGGCGTTGCGCACCTGGGGTTCCCTGACCCCGGGCCACCCGGAGTACGGGCACACCGACGGCGTGGAGACCACCACCGGCCCGCTCGGGCAGGGGCTGGCCAACGCGGTGGGGATGGCCATGGCCGCCCGCCGCGAGCGCGGGCTGTTCGACCCGGACGCCGAGCCGGGCAAGAGCGTGTTCGACCACCACGTCTACGTGATCGCCTCGGACGGCGACATCGAGGAAGGCGTCACGTCCGAGGCGTCGTCGCTGGCCGGCACGCAGCAGCTGGGCAACCTCACGGTGATCTACGACAGCAACGAGATCTCCATCGAGGACGACACCCGCATCGCGTTGTCCGAGGACACCGCCAAGCGGTACGAGGCCTACGGCTGGCACGTCCTCACGGTCGACGGCGGCGAGGACGTCGCCGGGTTCCTGGACGCGATCGCGCGGGCCAAGGCCGAGACCGCGCGCCCGACGCTCATCGTGCTGCGCACCGTAATCGGCTACCCGGCGCCGACCAAGATGAACACCGGCAAGGCGCACGGCGCCGCACTGGGCGCCGAAGAGCTGGCCGCGGTAAAAAGGGCCGTCGGGTTCGATCCGCGGCGCGGCTTCCAGGTCGACGGTGACGTCCTGCGCCACACCCGCGAGGCGGCCGTGCGCGGCCGGGCCGACCACGAGAAGTGGCAGCTCGAGTTCGACGTCTGGGCGCGGGCGAACCCGGAGCGCAAGGCGCTGCTGGACCGGTTGAGCCGCCGCGAACTGCCCGCCGGGTGGGCCGACGACCTGCCCGCGTGGCCGCCGGACGACGGGGGAGTCGCGACGCGCAAGGCGTCGGCCGCGGTGCTGGCCAAGCTCGGCGAGGTGCTGCCGGAGCTGTGGGGTGGGTCCGCGGACCTGGCCGAGAGCAACAACACCACGATCAAGGGCGCGGACTCCTTCGGCCCCGCTTCGATCTCCACCGACGCTTGGACGGCCCAGCCGTACGGGCGGACGCTGCACTTCGGCATCCGCGAGCACGCGATGGGCTCGATCCTCAACGGGATCGCGCTGCACGGCGGGACCCGGCCCTACGGCGGCACGTTCCTCATCTTCAGCGACTACATGCGCCCGGCGGTGCGCCTGGCCGCGCTGATGCGGCTGCCGGTCGTCTACGTGTGGACGCACGACTCGATCGGCCTCGGCGAGGACGGCCCGACCCACCAGCCGGTCGAGCAGCTGGCGTCGCTGCGGGCCATCCCCGGCCTGTCCGTTGTGCGCCCGGCGGACGCGAACGAGACCGCCCACGCCTGGAAGGCGGTGCTGGCGGACACCACCGGCCCGGCCGGGCTGGCACTGACCCGCCAGAACGTCCCGACGCTCGAGGGCACGTCCGCCGACGGGGTCGCCCGCGGCGGCTACGTCCTCGCCGATTCGGAGGGCGTCCCCGACGTCATCCTGATCGGCACCGGCTCCGAGGTCCAGCT
This sequence comes from Amycolatopsis sp. SID8362, assembly GCF_010550475.1. NCBI lineage: Bacteria > Bacillati > Actinomycetota > Actinomycetes > Pseudonocardiales > Pseudonocardiaceae > Amycolatopsis > Amycolatopsis sp. SID8362. Next base: position 19,589 of record NZ_JAAGNB010001157.1, on the reverse strand, counting down.
GGCCGTCGAGGCCCGGAAGATCCTGGTGGCTGAAGGGATCGCGACCCGGGTCGTGTCCATGCCGTGCGTCGAGTGGTTCGACCGGCAGGACCCGGCGTACCGCGACGAGGTGCTGCCGCCGTCGGTGCGGGCGCGGGTGGTCGTCGAAGCCGGCGTGGCCCAGCCGTGGCACCGGTTCGCCGGTGACGCGGGCGAAATCGTGTCGCTGGAGCACTTCGGTGCCTCGGCGGACTTCAAGACCTTGTTCCAGGAGTTCGGCATCACCACCGAGGCCGTCGTCGAAGCGGCCCGGCGCAGCGAGAGGAAGTTCCGGTGACGAAGACGATTTCGAAGGAGCTCGACCCGGCGCTGTTCACCGACGCGACCCGCGCGGTCGTCGGCGAGGTGGACCGGGTGCGGGCCGGGGTCCAGTCGGCGGCCTGGGTGCGGGCCGGCGCGCTGCTGCTCAAGGCGCCCAAGGTGTTCACCATCGGCACCGGGCGCAGCGGGCTCGCCCTGCAGATGGCCGCGATGCGGTTCATGCACCTCGGCCTGCCCACCCACGTCGTCGGCGAGGTGACCGCCCCGGCGATCGGCGAGCGCGACGTCCTGGTCGCGGCTTCGGGCTCGGGCACAACGGGCCGGGTGGTGCGAGCCGCGCAGACGGCTCGTGACCAGCGCGCCGACGTGATCGCGCTGACCACGTCGCCCGGCTCGCCGCTGGCGAAGATCGCGACCGAGGTGCTCGTGGTGCCGGCCGCGGACAAGCAGGACTTCGACGGCACCGCCTCCGTCCAGTACGCGGGCAGCCTGTTCGAGCAGTCCGTCCTGCTCATCACCGACGCGCTCTTCCACACGCTGTGGAAGACCGGCGGCAGCCAGGCCCGCGAGCTGTGGCGCCTGCACGCGAACCTCGAGTGACCGCCGCCCCTTCCCCGTCCCGAAGTCACTGCCAGCCAGAGGAGCCCGAGATGCAGGCCGCCGATATCAGCACGTTGGAAGCGGTGGCGCTGGCGGCCACGCGCAGCGCCGCGATGGCCAGCTACGCCTGGGTGGGCCGGAACGACCAGGAGGCGGCCGACGCCGCGGCGACCACGGCCATGCGCACGGCCTTGGCCGACGCGCCGGGGCGGGGAACCGTCGTCATCGGGGAGGGGGAGAAGGACGACGCCCCGATGCTGTTCAACGGCGAAGTGGTCGGCACCGGTCACGGACCCGACTTCGACATCGCCGTCGACCCGCTCGAGGGAACGTCCTTCTGCGCCAGGGACCTGCCCGGTTCCCTGGCCACGATCGCGTTCGGCGAGTCCGGCACGCTGTGGTCGCCAGGACCCGGGTTCTACATGGACAAGATCGTGGTGCCGCCGCCGGCCAAGGACGTCATCGATCTCGACGATCCGCCCGAGCACACCCTGGCGAAGGTCGCCAAGGCGCTCGGCAAGGAGGTCGGCGACCTGCGCGTCATGATCATGGACAAGCCGCGGCACCAGGAGCTGATCGCCCGGGTGCTGCGGGCGGGCGCGGCGGTGCAGGTACCCGCGGGCGGTGACGTCGGCGGGAGCCTGGCCGTGCTGCTGCCGACGCTCGACATCGACCTCCTCCTCGGCGTGGGCGGTACTCCGGAGGGCGTCATGACGGCCGCCGCGGTGCGCGCGCTGGGCGGCGGGATGCTGGGCCGCCTGGCACCGCAACGCGACGAGGAGGCGGACGCCATCCGCGAGGCGGGGATGTCCCTCGAGCGCATCTACGACTGCGACGAGCTCGTGGCGGGCGAAGCCTTCTTCGTCGCCACGGGGGTCAACGGCGGGCCCCTGCTCGGCAGGCCGCGGACCGGCGACGGCACGACCGTCGCCGAATCGCTGCTGATCTCCCGCGGCCAGATCCGCCACATCACCCACACCACCTTCGAATGACTTCGCAGGCCCGCCCGACCAAGGAGCTTCGGTGACGCTGCACCTGGACGACCTCCGCGTTCGCCACCTCGGCGAGTGCCGCTACGACTCGCCGTTCTCCGAGATGCTCTCCACCAAGCAGACGTCGCCGCACTACGTCGCGGAAGGCGATCGGGTCCTGCTGGAGGACACCGTCTCGATGCTGGCCGGGCACAGCCTCCCGTCCGTGCGGGCCCCGAGCTTCGAAGCCGCCGGTCCGCGCCGGAAGATCTACTTCGATCCCGCGAACGTGACCGCCGGCGTCGTCACCTGCGGGGGGCTGTGCCCCGGCCTCAACAACGTCATCCGCGGTCTCGTCCAGGAACTCGCCGTGCACTACCAGGTCAAGCGGATCCTGGGTTTCCGCAACGGCCTCCAGGGACTGACGGCCGAACACCGCGACGACACCGTCGACCTGACGCCGGAGGGCGTGCGCGACATCCACCACGCGGGCGGCACCATCCTGGGCAGCTCACGCGGCGGCCAGGACGCCGACGAAATGGTCGACACCCTGGTGCTGCGCGGCATCGACATCATGTTCGTCATCGGCGGTGACGGCGGGATGCGCGCGGCCACCTACCTGAGCAACGCGATCCGGGCGCGCGGTCTCGACATCGCGGTCATCGGGGTGCCGAAGACGATCGACAACGACCTGCCCTTCACCGATCAGTCGTTCGGCTTCCAGAGCGCGTTCGCCCGGGCCACGGACTTCATCGCCGCGGTCGCGGTCGAAGCCGCGGCGAGCCCGAACGGCGTCGGGATCGTGAAGCTGATGGGCCGCCATTCCGGGTTCATCGCCAGCTACGCCGCGCTGGCCGCCAACGCCGCGGACATCGTCCTGATCCCCGAGGTCCCGTTCGTCCTCGGCGGCGGGGACGGTTTGCTGGCCCACGTCGAGCGGCAGGTGAGAACCAAGGGACACGTGGTGATCGTCCTCGCCGAGGGGGCCGGTCAGGACCTCGTCGAGAACCACGGCCTGCCACCGCACGGCACCGACGCTTCGGGCAACGTCAAGCTCGGCAACATCGGGGAAGTGCTCAAGGAAAGCATAACCGCCCACCTGACCGCGGCCGGCCTGGCGCCCACGATCCGGTACATCGACCCGAGTTACGCGGTCCGCAGCATCGCCGCCAACGCCTACGACAGCGTCTACTGCCTGCGGCTGGCCCACGCCGCGGTGCACGCCGCCATGGCCGGTCGCACGGAAGCCGCGGTCGCGCGCTGGCGGCGGCGCTTCGTGCACGTCCCGCTGTCCCTGATGACCAGCCGCCGCAACCAGGTCGACCCCGACGGCGACCTGTGGATGTCGGTACTGGAGACCACCTGCCAGCCGGCTGAGTTCGGCCCGGCGCGGGTGCGCGAGAAGGCCCGCGCGGGATTCTGCTGAGTTCCTCCCGAAACGAGGTGTCGCCCGATGACCGACCCAGGCACGGCCCCGAAGCCACCCGGCCTCCGGCGCCTGACCCCGCTCGAATGGCTGCGCGGGCGGCTGACGGATCTCCGCCGTTCCGAGGCCGCCCGCAACGCCCTGTGCGAGCACGATGGGCGGACGGCACCGTGCGCGGTCTGTTCCGTGCGGTACTTCTGAGGTCTCCCGGGCTTCGTCTGGCAAGGCTGTGGGGGCCTTGGTCGAGGGATGCTCAATCTCCGGTCAGCAGACCGCTTAGGTGGATCCCTGGTGCCGGGAGGTTGACCGGGAACCGATGGCCCCCGATCACGGCCACGGCAAGCGGCATCGACATCCGCGCGGCTACGCGGCCAGCGGGTGCGGCTCCCCGGGTCAAGACCGCCACGGCCACGGCGAGCTCCTCGATCGGCGCGGCGACGGCGTAGCTGAAGTTGCGTTCGACCCACGTCAGCGTCGTATACCTGATCCAATGCACCTCGTACCGCGCCCGATGTACTTCGAAGGCCGCTAGCGGCACGCGATCGCCGGCCTCGATGTCGAACCGGTGTCGCGCGACTGGCCGGGAGCGTGATGCGCTCACCGGAGTTCTTGTGGGCAGCGGGCGGGCGCTGAGGGCTCGTACCTGCGTAGGGCTCGTGCCCGAAGGCTGTCGCTGCGGTAACGCCGGTGTGAGGGCTGACGATCAAGCTGCTGACCAAGGGGGGAACATGTACAAGACCGTCGCCCTCGCATGCCTGGCAGTGCTCCTCGCCGGCTGCGCGGGTACCGAAGCCGCGACGTCTCCGGCGCCTTCGACACCGGCACCAACGTCGTCAGCGATGGTAAGCACGACGCCGACGCCGGTCGTGAAGGACGCCACGGTCTACTTGCCGGTAGAGGATGACGTGGACAAGGCAGGCTTGTCCGTGGAAACGAAGCCGATCGCCTACGTCATCGGCGAGCACACGCCGTTCCACCTCCTCCAGGCGTGTGGTGGCCTGCCATCGGACCAGTCGGTGCAGCGGGCAGCGCAGGGCATCAACTACGTGCCCGGCGGCGGAAAGGGTGCTTTCTACCAGCTGGTAGCGGAGTACGCGGGCGTGACCGGCGCCGACGTCGTGGCGAGCGTGAAGCAGGCGACAGCGTGCCGTAAGGCGACGTTCCACGACGAGCAGTTCGCCATCGTCGGCGACTTCTCGGTACCCGGGCTGAGCGATCCGCAGGCGGGCTTCTGCGCGAACTTGCGCCCCGGCTACCTGGTGCGCTGCGTCTTGGTCCTGGGTCATGGCAACCGTGCCACGTCGATCACCTTCGAGGGGAAGTGGAGTGACAGCGTGAAAGCGGTGAAGGCACTGGCCACGAAGACGGCACCGCTGTACGTGGCGGCGTTCGACCACGAATGATGTCCGTTTTGACTGTTGTTAGGTATCAAGCTGTATTTGGTAACCGGATACGCCTGTTGGTCTCTTACGTATGGTTGCCGGTCGTGCGGTGACATCGGGATAAGATGCCAGGAGAATGCTGATGGAACGTCAAGAACGAATCACGGCTCTTCGGTGCGTGCTTGAACTGAAGACTTCGATGGCTGAAGCTGTCGGTGAACTATCGCGTTTCGCGTATGATAGCGACGAAGAGATTGTAACACTGCTGCCCTCGCATGTGGTCCGTATTCTTGATCGATATCTCTCCGGTGAACTGACTGAGGGCGATATTGAAGGATGGGCGGAAGCCTTGTTGGGGCGTGACGACATAGGTCTCCTGATGGGATTTGAAGAATCCTTGAAGCAGGCTCTTTTTGAACTGTCCACGCCTGATGTCAATGAGCCGATAAGTCGCGAACTGGCGCGGCGCTGGGCTGCGCGTTTCCGTGGTCCCTCGTAGGCGTGGATGTATGCGGGCGGGGCGTTCGAGATGGGCACTTGACGCGCAATACGCCCGTCAACATCGGGAGCGTGAACTCGCCGGTGGTTTCCGGCCTGCTCGTGAGGAAAGTACGAATCCGGCCGAGCGTGGCCTTTCGTTCCTGTTCCGACATGGCCAGCACACCCGCGCGTGTCGCGATTGTCGCGACCAATGTGTCGGCAGTGCGAACCTGCCCGTGCGGGAATTCGGCCTGCTCAGGTGAGTGGAACTGCGTGGCGAGGTCGACGCCGGGAAGGTGCAAGCCTGCCGTCGCGGCACGCCAGTTGCTGAGCGTGTCGCGTGGACCGATAGCGGCGCTGCCGCTGATCCGCTCGAGTCCGGCGACCCAAGGCACCCGGTCGTCCACGATGTTCCACAGGCCGGCCAGGACGCCGCCGGGTGCGAGAACTCTTGCTATCTCGGGCCCCGCGACGGCCATGTCGAACCAGTGCAGGGCATTTCCTGCCAAGACGGCATCGACGGACCCGTCCGGCAGCGGGATCGCCTCGGCGCTACCCGGCAGGGCAGCGACAGCCGGTAACGCGCGGCGCAGCTCGGTCAGCATCGCGAGGTCGGGTTCGACCGCGGTGACGTCGACATCCAGGGCGACCAGCGTGCTGGTCAGCTTTCCGGTTCCGGCCCCGAGATCCAGCACGCGCGGGCCAGCCGCGGCTTCCAGTGCCCAGCGCACCGCGTCCGACGCGTAATCCGGGCGGTGCTCGGCGTAGGCGATCGCCGCCGCGCCGAAGGACGACGCGTGCAGGAGCCGCGTTTCCGGCTGCATCAAGCCACCTTAGCTCCGCTCGTCGGCAGAAGCGGACGTCGCCGCGGTGACTTTTGCCTGGCGCCGCCCGCGTGGTGAGTCACTCGGCCGACCGAGACCGCCATGTCTGCACCGCCCCGAGCGCGAGGCGGGCCAGCGGCACCGCGGCCCCGATGCCGGCGACCAGCCGGGCGCCGAGGCCGTCGAGCCGGATGGCGAGCCAACCGCCGGCAACTCCGCCAAGCACGGAGAGCAGGAAGTCGACGATCAGCAACGGCGTCAGGCCGAGCAGTGCCATGTCAGCTCCCGTGTTCCCGCGCCGGCTTTGCCGCGCCAGGTACTGCGTGAGCGTGAAGGTGCCGGCGAACGCGACCCAGGCCAGGCCGAGTATCACCCACAGCACCGCGGTCACCGGGCTTCCCCCTGTCGCACCACGAGACACCCCAGAATTCATAGCGGTCCTCCCTACCGGTCCCGACCAGGGTGAACTTACTTGGACACTCTGTCAAGACACTGTGTCCGGACATGTGTCCGGTAAGTGGCTGTGTCATGCCGCCGGATACGATGCGGGCAGACCATGACTGCACCGCGAACTCGGAGCTGCCCATGCCATCAGTGACCCGGGCCGCGCAGGCCAACCGGTCCGATCGACGGGAAGCGACCGAGCAACGGTTGTTCGCCGCGACCGAAGAACTCGTCCGCGAAGGCTCGTTCACCGAGGTCAGCGTCGAACGACTGGCCGCTGCCGCGGGCATCTCACGGTCGACCTTCTACGTCCACTTCCAGGACAAGGGCGATCTGGTCCGCAAGCTCTCCAAGACGGTGCTGACCCAGCTCCGCGAGGTGTCCGACCGCTGGTGGGCGGTCGCTGAACAGGCAGATCCGACGCAGCTGAAAGCGGCTGTGGCCGCGATCGTCGACATCTACCGGCGGCACCCGGCGGCCTTCACGGCCATGTCGGAAACCGCGACGTACGACCCCCTGGTGGCCGAAGAGCTCCAGGCCACCATGCGCGAGATCATCGACGCCACCCGTGCTGCTATTGAACGGGGCCAAGCCGCCGGCGTTATCCGCGATGTGCCGCCCATGGAGACCGCCGCGGCCCTCACCTGGATGGTGGAACGCACCGGCTACCAGATGGTCCGCAACGCCGACCCGGCCGGCGACGCCACGATCGTTGGAGTGATGACCGATATCATCTGGAGCACCCTCTACCGGACTCCGGCGGACTCGTGATTCACGGATAACGAATACTTGCCGCGGTCGATTTCAGCTGCCGCACAGGCAGGTGACCGTCCTGCTGCCATGCTGACCGAAGGTCGATTCCGTGCTCAATCGGGCCGACGGGTCCGCGCTCAGCGGTATGAGCGGACGCTGTCGAGCTACGTCGCGGCACAAGGAGCGGTTTCCGCACCACCTGTAGGCCGACGGCTCTCCGGGCCGTGGGAACTTGTGGCGGTCACGGTCCATCCGTACTAGCCGGCGAAGCTGTCGCCTCCGAGGCGAGCCACCGGCCTCGCTGCAACGCGGGTCCTGTCACCGGTGCTGGGTGGCGTCTTTCCCCGGTGTCGGGTCCACGCGTTCGAGTTTCGTCCAGCCGGTCCAGCCGCGCGTTCTCAGCAGCTCGATCAGCCGGCGAGCCGGCGGGGCGGTGTCGAAGGCCAGGGTGTCCATCAGTTCGGCGAAGGGTGGCTCGATGTCGGTGTCGCCGGCACCGTGCTCGGCCAGGTGCGTGATGTAGGTGGCCAGTTTGTCGGCCAGTTCGACCAGCTCCGGATCGCCGTCGGCTCGGTCGAGGGCCGCTCCCAAGGTGAGGTAGAAGTCGATGAGGGGTGGGTCGGCGATCTGCTTGCGCTTGCGCGCCGCCCACTCGGGGACCCGGTCGGGCGAGTGCGCGGCGAGCAGGATCCAGCCGTCCCGCTCGACCTGGACGATCCGCTCGTCGACGCCGAGCGCCCGCAGCCGGTCGAGGATTTCGACCACCTCGGCGGGCAGGGCCAGACTGTCCCCGGAGGCGATGCGGCGGATCTGCCGGCGATGCCGCCGTCGTTGCCGGATTTCTGCCCGCAGCCGGTTGTCGATGTCGGTGATCGCCGCGCCGAACTCTTTTTCGCCGGCCTGGAGCAGTTCCCGCACCCGCGACAGCGGGACTCCTGCTTCGGCGAGGGTTCTGATTCTGATCAGCTCGACCACGGCGGCGGCGTCGTACCTGCGGTAGCCGGAGCGGTCGCGTTCGGGTTCCGGCAGCAGCCCTTTGGCGTGGTAGTGCCGCACCGCGCGCACGGTGACTCCGGCGTATGACGCCAGTTCGCCGATGGTCAGCATCGGTCCAGTGTCCTCGGCGTCTGGGTGTCGTGGATCAGCCGGGCGATCTGCGGAGCGTGGGTGAGGACGAGGCGGTGGTCGGCGTCGAGCCACGACGTGGTGACGTGCGGCCGCTCGCGCACGAGCCGGTCGATGCCGGCGCGCCAGTTCTGGTTGCGCCACCGGGTACGCGCGTCGTCGCTGGTGCCGGCCATCGACGTGGACATGATCATGTGGATCGGATGGTCGATCTTCTGGTATCGGTCGAGGATGCTCGAGCGTATCGCCTCGATCTGGAGGTTGAGGTAGAGGAAGTCGTGCGGGGTCAAGAGTATCTGGTGCGGAGTGTTCTTGGCCGGCTCGAGTTCGTGCTGCAGTCCTTCGGCCATCGCGTGGAAGTCCGGCAGGTCGGCGTCGGTGAGGAAGGGTTCGGGCGTCGGGTTCGCGCCGTCGACGAGAACGAGTCCGGCCACAGCGCCCGGGTGTTCGGCGGCGTAGTGCACGGCCAGGTCCGCGCCCAGCGAATGTCCCACGAGGAGTGGTGAGCGATGTTCCAGCGCCGTCATGACGGCGTCGAGGTCGCTGAGGAATGCCTCGAAGGTGTATTCGTCGGCGGGCGAGGAGAGTCCGTGGCCGCGGAGGTCGAAGGTCGTCACGTCGTAGTCGCGGCGCAGCAGGTCGGTCAGCTCGTGGAGGTCGGCTTGTGTGGTGAGGAGTCCGGGGCACAGGACCAGCGGCTGTCCCTGGCCGCCGCGGGAGACTGAGATCGTCACGCCGTTGTGGTGGACTTCGGACTGACTGGCTTTCGTCGTCATGGCGACCATGCTGCGGGGTTGACGTTGCGTCAGGGTCAACCCCGCAGCGGCCGAAACCCGCACGTCGGCATAAGCGGATGGTGCGAGTGGCGCGTGTCATCATCGGGTTGTGGCCGACCGCAGAGACGACCTTCCGGTGTTGATCATCGACGGATCCTGCTTCGCCGACTTCGACGGGTTTACCCGCGAGTTCTCACGGCTGCTTCTTGACTACACGTGGCGAGGAAATCTTGACGCCTTCGACGACATCCTCGGCGGAGGCTTCGGGACACCCGACCACGGCTGGGTCCTGCGATGGCTCAACTCCGAGCGGTCCCGGTCCGCACTCGGCTACGAGGCGACGATCCGGTGGCGACAGCAACTTCTCCTTGCCTGTCGCGCGTCAAACCGTCCGGCCATCCAGGCCGGTGTTGTCAGGGCGAAACGTGGCGAAGGCCCGACGCTGTTCGATGAGATCGTCGGGATCATCCGCGATCACGGCCCCAAGGGTGACGAGACAGGAAACGGCATCCACCTGGAACTGCTCTGATCGGTAAACCGGTGGGCGCCTACCGAAGGCATGGCGAAGCATGTGCGGGTGTATCCGCGAGAGCCGCACGACCGAGGCTTCGGCCAGCCTGCGTAGTTGGCGGCTGGCGCAGTGCCGGTCCATGCGGACGCCTCGTCGGTTGGGCAGGATCGGACGGTGCGCCGTTTCGTGTTGTCCGGCAAAGGAAGCACCTCCTTGACTGGCGCGACCAGAAGCGCATTCTTATCGGGTCCCCGGGCGGCCGTAGGTCCGCCATGGGTCCACAGATCGGTGTTGTCGAGCGCCACCGCGTCAGACGTCCTATGGGGTCAAGGCGCGGCGCCACTGGCCCGTGACGCTTCGGCGCAGCGCTTCGGTGTCGACGCTCTCCGGATCGAGCAGTCGCTGCAACGCGATCCCGCGCAGCTGTCCGACGACCGCGGTCGCGACCTCGTCCGCTCCCACGTCCGCCGCGATGTCGCCGGCCGTGATGCCGGCCTCGATGTCTTCGCGTAGGTCCGCGCGGAAGGCTGCATCCCGTTCGCGGAACGTCGGGGCCAGGTCCGGCTGGGTGGCCGCTTCCGCCCACAGCAGCAGGAAAGCCTGGTTGAACACGCCGATCCGGCCTAGCTCGCCGAGGTAGCCGTCGATCAGGCGCAGCAGGCGGTCGAGGCCGGGGGGCAGGTCCGCCAAGCCCGGGACGAAGCCGGTCTGCGTGGCGCGAGCCAGCCGGTCGACCAGTGCCTGCTTGCCGCCGAAGTGGTGGGTCACGATGCCGCGGCTGTACCCCGCGCGCTCCCCGACGCGGGCGAGGGTCAGTGATCGGACGCCCTGCTCGACGACGAGTTCGGCGGCAGCCTTCAGTATTGCTGCTTCGGCCTTGTCTCGGCGTTCCTGCTGGGTGCGGCGGGGTGGCATGGGGGAAGCTTAGCAAACTAACTTGCGTGTCGACCAACAAGTATGTGTACAGTTTGGTCCCAGGAGGTCCTGATGATCGAAGTCGAAGCCCACGCCCTCGACGCCCTGCTCGCCGACGACCCGGGCGGCCCGGTCGTGATGCTCAACCTGCTGCGGTTCCGCCCGGACGGCGGCCGCGAGAGCTACCAGCGCTACGCCGAAGCCCTGCGCCGCGAACTCAACCCCCGCTACGGCCTGAAGGTCGAGTACCTCGGCACCGGTGGGCCGGCGCTCGTCGCCGAGGACGGGCAGGCGTGGGACATGGTGGTGCTGGTCCGCTACCCGGACCGGCGGGCCTTCGCGGCCATGGCCCGCGATCCCGAGTACCAGGCGATCACGCACCTGCGCACCGAGGCGCTGGTGGAAGCGGTGCTGCAGCCGACGACTCCGGTGGCGGTCTGATGCCCGCGGTGTTCGTCCACGGCAACCCGGAGACGGCGGCGGTCTGGGACCTGCTGCTGGCGGAGCTCGCTCCGTCGCGTTCGGATCTGGTCTGCCTGTCGCCGCCCGGGTTCGGCGCGCCGCTGCCTGCCGGGTTCGGGGCCAGCCGGGCGGACTACCGCGGCTGGCTGCTCGGCGAACTGGAAGCGTTCGGTGAGCCGGTGGACCTGGTGGGGCACGACCTCGGCGGTGGACATGTCGTCAACGTCGTGCTGAGCCGCCCGGAGCTCGTCCGCAGCTGGGTCAGCGACGCGCTGGGGATGTACGACCCCGGCTACGAGTGGCACGAACTCGCGCGCCGCTGGCGGACGCCCGGCGTCGGCGAGGCCGACGTAGCGGCTCGGTTCGGTGGCACGGCCGAAGCGCGGACGGCGGTTTTGGTGGAGCGGGGGATGGGCCGGGGTGTCGCCGCTCGCGTCGCGGCGGGGCAGGACGAGGCGATGGGGCGAGCGGTGCTCGCCGTGTACCGGTCCGCCGGCGAGCCCGGCCTGGGCTTGCCGCTGGAGCGGGCGGCGGCCCGGCCGGGGCTCGCCATCCTGGCCACGGCCGACCACGTCGCGGGAACCGAAGCGCAACGTCGCCGGGCGGCCGGCCGCGCCGGGGCCCGGGTTGCGGTCCTCGACGGGCTCGGTCATTGGTGGATGACCCACGAGCCGGCCCGTGCTGCCGCGGTGTTGACCGGGTTCTGGGCGACGCTCGGCTGAGGTTCGGCCGCGCGGGGCCGGGGTCGCCGTGCTCGACTGCCTGGGGCACTGGTGGATGACCCGCGAGCCGGCAGTGCCGCTGCGGTGCTGGCGGGGTTCTGGGCGGCGCTCGGCTAAAGGTTCGGCCGCGTCGGGGCCCGGGTTGCGGTCCTTGACTGCCTCGGTCACTGGTGGATGACGCTCGAGCCGGTCCGGGCTGCCGCGGTGTTGACGGGGTTCTGGGCGGCGCTCGGCTAAAGGTTCGGCCGCGTCGGGGCCCGGGTTGCGGTCCTCGACGGCCTCGGCCCACGAGCCGGCCCGTGCCGCCGCAGTGCTGACCGGGTCTGGGCCACCGTCGGCTGAGGCCGTCCGGGCCGCGGGGGTCCGCCGTGCCCCTGGCCGTGATCGCGCACAACAGTCCGGCCGCGGCGCGGCACCTCCACGGGTTCGGTCGCGGTGTGGGACTCAGCGGTCCCACACCGCACCGAACCCGGCCTCAGGAAAGCTGAGCCACCTCCGCGTCCGTCAACGCCTTGCCGACCACGCTGACCTGGTCGACCGCGCCGCTCCAGAAGTCGACGTTGCGGCCGTCGTACTTGGCTCGACCGACCGTGAACGCGCCCGTGCTGAGGAGCGCCGGTCCGGCCGGGGCCGTCGCGACCTTCACGCCGTCCACGTAGAGCCGGATCTCGTTGCCCGCTCGGACACCCGTGAGTTCGTACCAGCGGCCGATTTCCGGCACCACCTCGTACCGGGCCCGGTTGCCGCCGGGGGTGCTGAACGCGAACGCGCCCTGGCCGTACTGGAGGTAGAACGGGCTTTCCCGCTCGCGGCCGTCCTGGCTCACCGCGGTCGCGTAGTTGCCGGGCAGCGCGTCGAGCCGGACCTTCGCGGACACGGTGTAGTCACCGGTCGTGTCGACGACCGGGCCGTAGGTGTCAGCCGAGCCGCCGGAGAACTGCAGCGCGCCGTTCTGGAAACTCGCACCGGTCGGGGTGAGCGTCAGCGGGTTGTTGCCGCCGCTCGAGTCCCGCGCGGTCGTTCCGCCTTGCTCGTCGAGGTTCCAAGTGCCCTTGCCCGCATACGGATAGGGCTTGCCCGCGTTGGCGCCGGCCTCGATCACGCGCCGGTTGATCTCGCGGACCGGGCCCGGGTCGACCTTGATCCGCTTGCGGTCGTACGTCCAGAGCCCGTTCAGCTCGCCTTCCAGGTCGGTGACCTGCGTGTAGACCGACGCCGACAGCTCGGCCCGCGCCTGTCCGAGGTAGAACGTGCGGGTGTTGTCGACGTACTTCGCCGTCAGCGCCGCCTTGTCCGCCACGCCGCTGTAGATCGCGATCGGCGCACCCGGCCACTGGTGACCCGGCGTGCGCAGCGTGAAGCCGCCGTGCTCGCCGTCCATCGCGACGCGCCGCCCGTCCGAGTGCGCCGGGTCGGTGTTGTTGTAGTCGTGGTGGTCGATGACGTCGCCCGCGCCCGAGTCGCCCTTGGAGGCACAGCAGTTCACCCCGCTGTGGGCGTTGACGATCCGGCTCGGGTCCGCGGCCTTGACCTGGTCGGTGATCCGGCCGGTGGCGGCCTTGTCCCATTCGCCCCAGCCCTCGTTGAACACGATCCAGGCGTAGACGGACGGGTAGTTCTGCAGCTGGTGCATCTCTTCGAGGCCCTGGCTGAGCCACGCCTGCTGCGCCGCGGGGTCGTTGCCGTCGTCGAGGGACACGAAGTCCTGCCACACCAGCAGTCCGAGCTGGTCCGCGTGGTAGTACCAGCGGGCGGGCTCGACCTTGATGTGCTTGCGGACGGCGTTGAACCCGAGGTCCTTCTGCGCCTTCAGGTCGAAGACGAGAGCGTCGTCGCTCGGCGCGGTGTTGAGACCGTCCGGGTAGAAGCCCTGGTCCAGCTGCATCAGCGAGAAGAACGGCTTGCCGTTGAGCGTCAGCTTGGGCGTGCCGTTGACGTTCGTGATGCCGGTGGACCGCATGCCGAAGTAGCTCTTGACCTTGTCGCCGCCCAGCTTGATCTCCAGCTGGTACAGGTACGGGTCGTCCGGTGTCCACAGGTGCGCGTTCGGCACCGGCAGCGTCAGGTTCGTGTTCGCCGGCCCGGTGACCGTGCCGACCTGCCGGCCGCGCGCGTCCTTGGCGACCGCCGTGACGACGGCGTTGCCCGCCGACTTGACGTTCAGCGCCAGCGAGCTGGTGGTGAGGTCGGGCGTCGTCTTGATTTCGTCGATGCCCTTGTCCGCCACCGGTTCCAGCCACACCGTCTGCCAGATGCCCGACGACGGGGTGTAGAAGATGCCACCGGGGTTGGGGGACTGCTTGCCCTTGGGCTGGTGCGGGCCGGTCGTGTCGGTGACGGCGACGACGATCTCCTGCTCGCCGCCGCGCCTGAGCGCGTCGGTGATGTCCGCGCTGAACGCCGTGTAACCGCCGGTGTGCTCGGCGACGAGCTTGCCGTTCACCCAAACTTTGGCCTGGTAGTCGACCGCGCCGAAGTTGAGCTTGAGGCGCTGCCCGGCGCCGATCTTCCAGTCGCGCGGGACGGTGACCGTGCGGCGGTAGAACATGTGGTCCTCGTGCCGTTCGAGCCCGGAGAGCTGCGACTCGATCGGGTAGGGCACGACCACCTTCTCGGGCAGCTTCTTGCCGAACGTCGGCTGCTGGCCTTCCTTGGCGGCCGAGAACTCCCACGGGCCGTTGAGGTTGACCCACTGGTCGCGCTCGAGCTGCGGCCGCGGGTACTCCGGCAGCGGGTTGCGCGGGTCGACGTGCTCGCCCCACGGCGTCCGGAGCCGTTCGGCCGAGGCGTTCGCGACGATGCGCCCGGCCTTGCCGACCTTCGTGCCGTTCACCGCGAGCGCGCCCGCGCCGTCGTAGTAGAGGGTGACCCGCTGGCCCTTGAGCACCCGCTCGGCCAGCTGGATCGTCGCCCGGTCGCGGCCCGCCGTGACGGACGAGACCGGCATCGGCGTCGCGTCGACCTCGATGCGCAGGTGGTCCTTCAGGTCGTTCGTTCCCGTGACGGGGCCGTCGAAGCCGGCCGTGAGGGTGCGGCCGTCCGGGGAGATGTCCGCCGTGCGCGGCACGACGGCGAAGTCGGCCGGCGGCGTGAACGCCGAAAGCGGCACGATCTGCTTCGCGATCGCCGCGCTCGACCAGCGCAGGAACATGTTGGCGCCGCCGGTGTCCTGGAACATCTCCAGCTTGAAGTCGTACTGCTTGCCGGCGGTCAGCGTGACCGGCGCGCTGGTCTGCTCCTTGTCCCAGTCGCCGACCCAGTGGTCGATCACCGGCGCGCCGTCGAGGAACAGCCGGAACCCGTTGTCGCCGATGGCGTAGAACGTGTAGTCGCCGGTCTGCGGGACCGCGAGCTGCCCGGTCCAGCGCGCGGTCGTGTTCTCCGTGCGGCCGGTGACCAGCCCGAAGACCGAGGTCAGGTCGGGGTGGTCGACCTCCGAGTCGAGCGCGGTGCCGGCCAGGGTGGCGAAGTCGTGGGCGCCCGGCGCCGAGGGGGTGAAGTACTCGGCCTTCAAGCCGTGCACGGGCTCGGCGGCGCCTGCGGGTGGCGTGCCGGATGCCACGCCCAGCGCCACCAGCGCGGCGACGAGGACGGAAGCGGCTCTTCTCATCGGCGGGGACCCTCCATTTTTACAACGTTGTAAAACGCTACCGGGTGCATCGAAGCAGACATGTCGGACTGCTAACTACCGCCGAATGGCGGTATCTCGACGGCCGACTGCCGGGTTCCGCGGCAGCCATGAGGGAGTTGCGCGCGGGTCCGGCGCGCTCACGCGCGCGGCACAACGACAAGGGAACCGAGTCAGGGGGCGCGCCGACGAGGGGCGCTGGCGGCATCGCGGTACGAGAGGGCCCCGTCGCCCAGGAGGAGAGCGACGGGGCCGGAAGGGAGCTGGCCGGCGGCGCTGCCGCCGGCCGGTTCGCTGCGCGTGATCGACGTGCTTTTCGCTGTCACAGCCGCGTTCTGCCGGCTGCCCGGGTAGCGTGCGCGCATCGCGCCACGAGACGCATGGCGGTCCGTCGAGGATCTCGCCCGAAAAGGATTCTGTCGCTACCCGGCGGCCGGCGCCGCGGCGTGGCATCACCTGCCCTTCAGTGCGCTGCTGCCGGTGTCACTGGCCTGTCGCGGAGGGGACCGCTCCCGCCGTGGGCACGTCGGGATCGGCATCGTCGGCGGTATCCGGCGGCCTGCGTCGTGGTGGCCGCGTGATGACGCCCGGTGCCCGGAGGAATCCGGCCGCGGTGCTGGTTCGCGACGAGGTGGGGGCGCCGGGAAGTTCGCGGCCACCAGCGCGTCGAACTCCGCGCGGACCCAGTCCGGGTCGGCGCAGATCAGCTCGGCGAACCCGGCGCGAGCGGCCGTTTGGCGTCCGGCATCCGGCATCGTGAATCACTCCCGGCACGGTGCTGTTCGTTCCAACCAGGTCATTCACCACTCACTATTTTCTATAGCGCCGACTGGAGATTGTGTCAAGTGGCTGGGCCGGATAGCCTGAAGCGGTCACCAAGGGACGAGGAGTCGTGGGTGGCCGACCTGACGAAGCTGGACGACGAGGACTACCCCGCCTACACCACCGGGCAGGCGGCCAGGATGCTCGGGGTCCAGGAGGCTTTCCTGCGCAGTCTCGACGCCGCCGAGCTGGTGCGCCCCCAGCGTTCCGGCGGCGGGCACCGCCGGTACTCCCGCCGTCAGCTGGCCCTCGCCGTCCGCGTCCGCGACCAGCTCGACGAGGGACACACCCTCGCCGCGGCGGCCCGCATCATCGGCCTGCAGGACGAGCTCACCCAGGCTCACGACACGATCGCCGACCTGCACCGCAGGCTCGGCGACGGCACCGGCTGACGGCTCCGGGCCGGTGCCGCCGGGCGTGCCTCAGCCGCCGATGCCTTCGACGATGCGGAAGTCGCGCTCGAAGCCGTCGGGGAGTGCGGCCAGTGCCTCCTGGTAGGCCGCGCTCTCGTAGGCCGCGACCGCCTGTTCGAAGCTGTCGAACTCGATCAGGACGACGCGCTCGGCGATTCCGGCTTCGTGGGCGACGACCCGGCTGCCGCCGCGGG
This sequence comes from Amycolatopsis sp. SID8362, assembly GCF_010550475.1. Classification (NCBI taxonomy): domain Bacteria; kingdom Bacillati; phylum Actinomycetota; class Actinomycetes; order Pseudonocardiales; family Pseudonocardiaceae; genus Amycolatopsis; species Amycolatopsis sp. SID8362. The sequence continues at coordinate 2,841 of NZ_JAAGNB010001157.1, read as the reverse complement.
CGAACGTCCGCCCGCCCGCGGCCCCGACGGCCACACGGGCCAGAGCGTTGTAGGCGTCGAGCTCCGCAGGGTCGGTGATGGCGGGGTAGACGCTGACCCAGTAACCCTTGGGCATGGAACCTCCAGTCTCGGGATGACTCACGGGTGGGCTTCGGACGTGCGACGGCGAGCGAGGGCGAGGCCGGCCAGCGTCGTGATCGCCATGGCGCCGATGCCGGCCAGCGCCGCGGTGGTGTAGGCGCTGTCGTCGGGGAAGAGCCGGCCGGGGCCGGTGCCCGCGGCGAGGATCAGGCCGCCGATGGCGCTGCCCAGGGAGTACCCGACGCTGCGGACGACGTAGTTGAAGCTCATCGCGCTCGACGTCTCGCTCTTGGGGGTGACGGCCAGGATGACGCCGGGCATCGCGGCCGAGAAGCCGCCGACGCCGAGGCCGAGCACGCCCATCGCCGCGAACAGTTCGGCCAGGCCCGACCGGGCGGCCGCGAACAGGGCGAACCCACCGGCGACCACGACGGCGCTGCCTGCCAGGAGCAGGGGGCCGGCGATCCGCGTCCGGACCAGCGGCGTGAGCTTGCCGGCGACGAATCCCAGCAGTGAGAACGGGATGAGGACCAGCCCGGCCTCGAAGGTCGTCAGCCCGAAGCCGTAGCCGGCGCCGCGCGGCGTCTGCGCGTACCGGGTGATGAGCGTGAGTAGGAGGTACATGCCGATCCCGCCGACGAACATGGCGAGGTTCGCCCCGGCGACCGCCGGGTGCCGGGCCGCCCGCACGTCGACCAGGGGCGTCGTGCTGCGCAGCTCGATGACGGTCCAGACGCAGAGCAGTACCACCGCGACGACGGCGAGGCCCGCCGCCACGGCGAGGTGCCGGCTCCACAGATCCCGTTCGCCGGCGAGGAGCAGCACCAGGACCAGCGCGGCGGCCAGGACCACCGCGCCGGCCACGTCCACGTGGGCGAAGCGGCCTTCGGGAGTCGCGGGCAGGGAGCGCCACGCGGTCAGGAGGGCGGCGGACGTGACCAGCAGGCCGAGGCCGTAGGCGGCCCGTACTCCGCCGAGCTCGGCGAGCAGTGCGGCCAGCGGGTAGCCGACGCCGGCCCCGATGATCGAGACCACCGAGATCAGCGCGATCGCGGCCGCGCCGCGCTCCTCGGGGAGGTGGTCCCGGGCCACGCCCATCATCAGCGCCGTGAGACCGAGTCCGGCGCCTTGGGCCGCTCTGCCGGCGAGCAGCCAGGCGAACGGCAGCGGCAGCACGGTGAGCGCGCTGCCGGCGACGACGATCGCCAGCGTGGCGAGGATCGTGGCCCGCCGGTGCGGACCGGCGCCGAGCCGGCCGAGGACGGGTGTGGTGACGGCGCCGCTGAGCAGGGCGATGGTCAGCGTCCACTGCGCGCTGCCGAGTGAGACGTGGAACGACGTCGCCACGCTGGTGATGAGCGGCGTCCCGAGGCTGGCGACCGCCGCCACGACCAGAGCGATGAACACCAGGGCGGGAACCAGCGGCCGTTTCCCCCGGCCGGTCACCGCTTCGGTCCTTCGCGGTCCTGGCTTTCGAGCTCCGCCAGGTGCTTCAGCGCCGGAAGGGCCGCCACCAGCGCCTCGACCTCGTCGCCGGTGAGCTCGCCGATCAACCGCTCGAAGGCGTGGACGCCCGCCTGGCGCCGCGTCCGGACATAGGTGGCGCCGGCCTCGGTCAGGCACACGAGCGTGACCCGCTTGTCGGACGCGTCGCCCCGTCGCTCGACCAGGCCGGCCTCCTCCATCACCCGGACCAGGGTGGTCATCGCGGGCTGGGTGACGCCCTCGACCGCGGCCAGATCGGTGATGCGCCGCGGGCCGGTCCGGTCCAGGGTGGCCAGGGTGGCGGCGGACGTCAGGCTCATGTCCCGGGGCAGGCGTCGCGTGGCCCTGGTGGCGAGGCCGTAGAGGGCTGCTCCGATGGCGGCGGACGCGTCAGGAGTGGCGTCTTGACGGCTCACCGCCGAAGCATAGCACTTTTATATTCATGGTTTATGGAAACGGCGTCGGCCAGAGCGGCCGCCCAGGGGCGGGCTTCCTCGAGCTGCCCGGCGAGGCGGAACAGAGTTGCTTCGTCGCCGAACCGGCCGAGGAAGTGGACGCCGATCGGGAGACCCTCGGCGTTGCGCCACAACGGAACCGACATCGCCGGGTTGCCGGTGATGTTCGCGACCACCGCCGGGTAGGCGACCGTCGGTGCGCCGCGTTCCAGGGCTCGCAACGGTTCTTCCGGGGTGGAGGTGATCTCGCCGATGCGGGCCGGCGGGGCCGACATCGTGGGGGTCAGCCACGCGTCGAACCCGGTGAGGAATTCCGCGACCACCCGGGAGAAGGCCTGCAGGTCTTCGGTGGCCAGCAGGTAATCGGCCGCGCTGACGCGTTGACCCGCTGCCCAGTAGGCCTCGGTCAGCGGTTCCAGGTCGCCGGGGGCCGGGCGGCGGCCGAGGCGGCGGATCCAGTACTCGACGATCCACGCGGTCGCCGCGTTGAACGCCGTTCCGATCGCGCTGCCGACCGCCGGGGTCAGGCCGGGCAAGTCCGCTTCGACGAGTTCGTGGCCGAGTGCCGTGCAGAGCGCGACGCCGTCGTCGAGGGCCGCCAGGCAGTCGGGGTGGCCCAGCGAACCGTCCGGAAGCCGCGGGGTGAACGCGATGCGCAGCCGGCCGGGGGCGGTGGTCACTTCGGCGGCGAACGGCCGGGTCCGCGGTGGCGCCGGGTACGGGTCACCCGGTGCGGGTCCGGCGATGGCGTCGAGCAGGGCGGCGCTGTCGCGGACCGAGCGGGTGAGCGCGTGTTCGGCGGCCCAGCCGCCCAGCACGT
>NZ_JAAGNB010001108.1:0-13522 GCF_010550475.1 Amycolatopsis sp. SID8362 | reverse complement strand
TCTGGGCGAGCCGCGCACGCCGGGCCGGGCCGCCACGCCAGGCCAGCCGCGCACTTCAGACCGCGCGAGCCCGTCAACGCCCGGCCCCCGCGGCGTCTACCGAGCCCGTGCCGCTCAGGAGTCCGTCGAAGCCCGTACCACCCCGAGGATCTCCGCGCCGAACCGCTCGAGCTTCGTCGCTCCGATGCCGGAGATCGTCACCAACGCCGCCTCGTCGAGCGGGCGCTGCTCGGCGATCGCCATCAACGTCGCGTCGGTGAACACGACGAACGCCGGCACCTTCAGCTCCCGGGCCCGATCACCACGCCAGGACTTCAGGCGCTCCAGCAGGCCCTCGTCCACTGTGGACGGGCAGCGGCCGCAGCGGCCCAGCTTGATGTCGAGGGTCTCCAGGAGGGGGCCGCCGCAGACACGGCAGCGGGTCTTCACCGGGTTCGACGCCATCGGCTTCTGCTGGGCCCTGGCCACGCGGGCGGCCGGGTGGTCCTCCGGGATCAGGCCGTACAGGAAGCGGCTGCGGCGGCGGTTGCGGCGCGCTCCCGGGGTCCGGGCCAGCGCCCACGACAGCCACAGGTGCTCGCGGGCTCGCGTCACGCCGACGTAGAACAGGCGGCGCTCCTCCTCGATCGAGGCTTCGTCGTCGCCCGCGTGGAGGATCGGCATCGTGCCCTCGGCCAGGCCCACGAGGAACACCGCGTCCCACTCCAGGCCCTTCGCCGCGTGCAGGGACGCCAGCGTGACGCCCTCGACCGTCGGGGGGTGCTGGGCCGCCGCGCGCTGGTCGAGTTCCGCGCAGAAGCGGGGCAGGTCCGCGTCCGCGACCGTCGACGCGAGCTCTTCGGCCAGCTCGACGATCGCGAGGAGCGCGTCCCAGCGCTCCTTCGCCGCGCCGCCGGCGGGTGGGGACTCGGTGAGGCCGACGCGGGCGAGCACCGAACGGACAGTCGTGACCAGGTCGGAGCTGACGTCGCCGCTCGCCGCGCGCAGGGCCGACATCGCCTGGCGGACCTCGGTGCGGTTGAAGAAGCGCTCGCCGCCGCGGACCAGGTACGGGATGCCGGCGTCGGCCAGCGCGGACTCGTACGCCTCGGACTGGGCATTCACGCGGTACAGGATCGCGATCTCGCTCGCCGTGACGCCGCCGTCCAGCAGCTCGCGGATGCGCCGCGCGACGGCCTCGGCCTCGACCGCTTCGTCGTCGAACTCGGCGAAGCGCGGCTCCGGGCCCGCCGGGCGCTGGCCGATCAGCTTCAGCCGCGAGCCCGCCGGGCGGCCCCTCGCCGCGCCGATCACGCGGTTCGCCAGCGCGACGACCTCGGGCGTCGACCGGTAGTCGCGCTCCAGCCGGACGACCGTCGCCTCCGGGTAGCGCCGCGTGAACTCCAGCAGCGACCGCGGCGACGCGCCGCCGAAGGAGTAGATGGTCTGGTTGGCGTCGCCGACGACGGTCAGGTCGTCGCGGCCGCCGAGCCACGCGTCGAGCAGGCGCTGCTGCAGCGGCGTCACGTCCTGGTACTCGTCGACGACGAAGCAGCGGTAGCGGTCGCGGAACTCCTCGGCGACGACGCCGTGCTCCTCCAGCACCGCCGTCGTGTGCAGCAGGAGGTCGTCGAAGTCGAGCACCTGCGCCGCGTTCTTCAGCTCCTCGTACGTCCGGTAGACCTCGGCGATCTGCGCGGCGGGCGCCGGGATGTCGCGCTGGGCGCGCGCGGTGACGGCCGGGTAGTCGTCCGGGCTGACCAGCGACGCCTTCGCCCACTCGATCTCGCTCGCCAGGTCGCGCAGGACCTCGACTTCGGTGCCGAGCTTCGCCCGGTTCGCGGCCTGGCCGACGAACCGCAGCTTGTTCTCCATCAGGTCCCACGGCCGGTCGCCGACCACGCGCGGCCAGAAGTAGCGGAGCTGGCGGCGGGCGGCGGCGTGGAAGGTCAGCGCCTGCGCCGCGTCGACGCCCAGGCCGCGCAGCCGGGTCCGCATCTCGCCCGCGGCCCGCGTCGTGAACGTGACGGCGAGCACCTGACCTGCGGAAACGTGCCCGGACCTGACCAGGTGGGCGATCCGGTGGGTGATCGTGCGGGTCTTGCCCGTACCGGCTCCGGCGAGCACGCAGACGGGCCCGCGCGGGGCGCTGGCGGCGGCTCGCTGCTCGGGGTCGAGGCCGTCGAGCAGGCGGGAATGGCCCTTCGGGGAGAGTACGCCAGTCACGCCCCGCATCCTCGCAGAGGGGGACGGGGAATCGGGGCAGGGGCACGCGGCCGTATCCTGGTCATATGGCGGGACAGCAGGACAAGGAAGCGGCCAAGCAGGCCAAGAAGGAGAAGCGCGCGGCGAGCAAGGCACGCCGTGGCCAGCTCTTCGAGGCCTTCAAGATGCAGCGCAAGGAAGACCCGTGGCTCATCCCGTGGATGGCGGGCTCGATCGTCGTCGTCGCGGGCGTCCTGTTCGGGATCGGGTTCTTCTTCGACTCGCAGTGGGTGCTGCTGCCGCTGGGCATCGTGCTCGGCGCCCTGCTCGCCATGGTCATCTTCGGCCGGCGCGTGCAGAAGACGGTCTACTCGAAGGCCGACGGCCAGCCCGGCGCCGCGGCGTGGGCGCTGGAGAACCTCCGCGGCAAGTGGAAGGTGACGCCGACCGTCGCGGCGACGACCCAGCTCGACGCGGTGCACCGCGTGCTGGGCGGCCCGGGCGTGGTACTGGTCGCCGAGGGCGCGCCGCACCGCGTGAAGACGCTCCTCGCCCAGGAGAAGAAGCGCGTCTCCCGCCTGGTCGGCGAGACGCCGATCTACGACGTGATCATCGGGCACGAGGACAAGCAGGTCCCGCTGAAGAAGCTCCAGGGCTACCTGATGAAGCTGCCGCGCAACCTCAAGCCCGCCCAGGTCGACGCCCTCGAGGCGAAGCTCGCCGCCCTCGGCAACCGCGGCGCGGCGATGCCGAAGGGCCCAATGCCGGCCGGCGCGAAGATGCGCAACGTCCAGCGGACGATCCGCCGCCGCTGACCCCGCGTACGAAAACGGCCCCCGTCCGAGCCGGACGGGGGCCTTTTTCACGAGCTCAGCGCAGCCGGACGACGACGGTGCCGGTCAGCCGGTCCAGCCAGCTGCGGCCGTCGGCGTTGCGGACCGCCGCCGGGATGATGAAGAACGTCAGCACCGCCCGCACCAGCGCGCGCGGCGGGCCGACCAGCGCGGCGCCGTCGAGCCGGGCGACGCGGATGCCGACGACGCCCATGCCGGGGGTGAAGCCGAAGAAGCCGGCCGACACGACGGAGATGATCGCCCACACCCCGCCGGACCAGAGGTTGAACACCTGCATCGCGGCCGGGTCCTGCAGGCTCGGGTGCAGGAAGATGGCCGTGACCAGGGCCGCGACCACGAGGTCGATGATCAGCCCGAGCAGCCGCGCGCCCCCGGTCGCCGCCGAGCCGACGCCCGATTCGGGCAAACCGAACTTCTCACCCGGCCACCGGGAGCCATCTCGAGCCTCGGCCTGCCCGCCCTCGCCGGTGCCGGGCAGCCATTCACCGGTCCATCTCGCCACCCGTCCAGGGTATGCCGGTGGCGCGGACCACGTTCGCCCTGGTCGGATAGCCGGTATCCACCCACCCGTTAACACCGGCGAAACATACGGGTGACGGTCGGGCAACACCGCGCTTTTAGCGTGAGCCGAAGAGAGCACTGCCGTACGAGCTCGAACGAGAAGGAGTCACCGAGGGTGCCCACTACTCCAGACGACATCCAGCGCCTCATCGCCGACCAGGACGTCGAGGTCATCGACGTCCAGTTCTGCGACCTGCCCGGCGTGATGCAGCACTTCACGGTCCCCGCGAAGGCCTTCACCGAAGAGGCCTTCGAAGAGGGTCTCGCGTTCGACGGCTCCTCGGTGCGCGGCTTCCAGTCCATCCACGAGTCCGACATGCTGCTCCTGCCGGACGCGGCCACCGCGCGGATCGACCCGTTCCGCAAGGCGAAGACGCTCGCGCTCAACTTCTTCGTGCACGACCCGTTCACCCGCGAGGCGTACAGCCGTGACCCGCGCAACATCGCGCGCAAGGCCGAGCAGTACATCTCCGAGTACGGCGTCGCCGACAACGTGTACTTCGGTCCCGAAGCCGAGTTCTACATCTTCGACTCGATCCGCTTCGACTCGGCCGAGCACGCCTCCTTCCACGAGATCGACTCGGTCGAGGGCTGGTGGAACACCGGCGCCGACGAGGTGGGCGGCAACCAGGGTTACAAGACGAAGTTCAAGGGCGGCTACTTCCCCGTCCCGCCGGTCGACCACTTCGCCGACCTGCGCGACGACATCGTCCGCAACCTGACGAACATCGGTTTCGAGATCGAGCGCGCGCACCACGAGGTGGGCACCGCCGGCCAGACCGAGATCAACTACAAGTTCAACACGCTGCTGCACGCGGCCGACGACCTGCAGCTGTTCAAGTACATCGTGAAGAACACGGTGTTCGCGGCGGGCAAGACGGCGACGTTCATGCCGAAGCCCCTCGCCGGCGACAACGGCTCGGGCATGCACTGCCACCAGTCGCTGTGGAAGGACGGCCAGCCGCTGTTCCACGACGAGTCGGGCTACGCCGGCCTGTCGGACACCGCGCGCCACTACATCGGCGGCCTGCTCAAGCACGCCCCGAGCCTGCTGGCCTTCACGAACCCGACGGTGAACTCCTACCACCGCCTGGTCCCGGGCTTCGAGGCCCCGGTTTCGCTGGTCTACTCGCAGCGCAACCGCTCGGCCTGCGTCCGCATCCCGATCACGGGCAACAACCCGAAGGCCAAGCGCGCCGAGTTCCGCTGCCCGGACTCCTCGGGCAACCCGTACCTGGCGTTCTCGGCGATGATGATGGCCGGCCTCGACGGCATCAAGAACAAGATCGAGCCGCCGGAGCCCATCGACAAGGACCTCTACGAGCTCCCGCCGGAGGAGGCCAAGGACGTCAAGCTCGTCCCGGGCGACCTCGGCACGGTCCTCGACACGCTGGAAGCCGACCACGACTACCTGCTCGAGGGCGGCGTCTTCACGCCGGACGTGATCGAGACGTGGATCTCGTACAAGCGCGAGAACGAGATCGACCCGCTGCGCCTGCGCCCGCACCCGTACGAGTTCAGCCTGTACTACGACGTGTGATCCGGTAACCCGGCCAAGGTCACGCCGGCGGCGAGGAGCGAAGAGCCCTCGCCGCCGGCGTTTCTCGTGTCAGCGCAGGTCGAGCCACATGATGCGGAGACCCACGTCGCCGTGGGACGGGTGGCGGAACGCGCCCGGGGCCACGCCCAGTGTCGTGAAGCCGAGGCTCTCGTACAGCGAGACCGCCGCGTTGTTCGTGTCCACCACCGCGTTGAACTGGATCGCCGCGAAGCCCGACTCGCGGGCCCACGCGATCAGGTCCGTCGTCAGGGCGCGGCCCACCCCGCGGCCGCGGGCCGACGCCGCGACCATCAGGCTGCCGGACGCCACGTGGCTGCCCGGGCCTGGGCGGTTGGCGTACATGTTCGCCGTGCCCAGCACCTCGGCGCCGTCGGCGAAGACCACCGTGCGGGCCGGGGACGGCAGGAGCCACATGCGCCGGGCTTCTTCCGACGTGAGTGCCGGGTCGTACGCGAACGTCTCCCGCGCCGTGACGACGTCCTCGATGATCGGCCAGATCGACGGCCAGTCGGCCGCGGTCGCCGGACGGATCATTCGGCGGTCGACAGCACGCGCAGGTCCGCGCCCGCGGCCTCGAAGCGGCCGCGCGGGTCCGGGACGAGCTTGCGGAGCTCCAGGTCCATCAGGCCCAGGGTGCAGCTGATCTCCGCCGCCAGCGTGCCGTCGAGCTTGTAGATGTTCGAATCCATCTTGAACGTCTTGCCGCTGCCGAACTTGACGTCGCACGTCACGTCGACCTCGTCGCCCGCGCGCAGTTCGCGGCGGAACACCACGTGCGTCTCCAGCAGCACGGACGCCACGCCGGGCAGCCCCTTGAGCGCGCCCGCCTTCTCCAGCAGCTCCAAGCGGGAGACCTCGCCGTAGGAGTGGTAGACGGCGTGGTTGAGGTGGCCCAGGGTGTCCAGCTCGTAGTGCCGGACCTTGATCCGGGTCCGGAACGGCTCGCGATCGGTCACCGGCCCACTGTAGGTCAGGCCTCGTAGAAGAGGTGCTCCACCACGGTGTGCGCCCGCCGCGTGATGCGGCGGTAGGTGTCGAGGAACCCGCCGGGGTCGTCGGTCGCCGGGTGGCCGAGCACGCTGGCCACCGCCGTCAGGTCGCGGCCCGAGCCAGGGACCTCGTCGACCGCCTTGCCGCGGACCAGCATCCCCGCGTTGCGGACCCGGGTCGCCAGCAGCCACGCCTCGCGCAGCGACTCCGCCTCGGACTCCTCCGCCAGGCCCGCCTCCGGCAGCACCGCCAGCGCGTCCAGCGTCGACGTCGTGCGCAGGCCCGGCACCTCGTGCGCGTGCTGGAGCTGGAGGAGCTGGACCGTCCACTCGACGTCGGCGAGGCCGCCCCGGCCGAGTTTCGTGTGGCGCGTCGGGTCCGCGCCGCGGGGCATCCGCTCGGTCTCCACGCGCGCCTTGATGCGGCGGATCTCTCGCGCCTGCGTCGCGTCCAGGCCGTTTTCGGGGTAGCGGATCGGGTCGATCAGCGCGATGAACCGCGCGCCGAGCTCGTCGTCGCCGGCGACGAACCGGGCGCGCAGCAGCGCCTGCGCTTCCCACACCTCGCCCCAGCGGGCGTAGTACGCGCGGTACGACTCCAGCGTGCGCACCAGCGGCCCGCTCCGGCCCTCGGGCCGCAGGTCGGCGTCGACGACCAGGGCCGGGTCCGGGCTCGGCGCGCCGAGCATCTTGCGGACGCTCTCCGCCACCGACGACGCGAACTTCACCGCGTCGGCGTCCGAGACCCCTTCGGACGGCTCGCACACGAAGAGGACGTCGGCGTCGGAGCCGTAGCCGAGTTCGGCGCCGCCGAGGCGGCCCATCCCGATGACGGCGATGCGCGCCGGGGTCTTGCCCAGTTCGGCCTGGCGCTGGCGGAACGCCGCGGCCAGCGCGCCCTGCAGCACGGCCACCCAGACGCTGGAGAGCGCCTCGCAGACCGCGGGGACGTCGAGCAGCCCGAGCAGGTCCGCGCAGGCGACGCGCAGCATTTCGTGGCGGCGCAGCGAGCGCGCCGCGGCCACGGCGGCGTTCACCCCGGGCTGACGGCGGACGGTGGCCCGCAGCGACGTCGCGACCTCGGCGGGCGCGCGGCCGAGCAGCCGGGCCGGGTCGCCGAGCAGGCGCAGCACCTCCGGGGCGCGGACCAGCAGGTCCGGCACCAGCCGTGACGTTCCCAGCAGCAGCGCCAGGTTCTCGACGACCGTGCCCTCGTCCCGCAGCACCCGCAGGTACCACGGCGTGTCCTGGAGCGCCTCCGACACCTTGCGGTACGACAGCAGGCCGCCGTCGGGATCGGGCGTGTCGGCGAGGAGGTCGAGCAGCACCGGCAGCAGCGCCTGCTGGATCGCGGCGCGGCGCGAGACCCCCGCGGTGAGGGCCTTGATGTGCTGCAGCGCCCCGTCGGGCGCGGTGTAGCCGAGCGCGGCGAGCCGGCTGGCGGCCTGCTTGGTGGTCAGGCGCAGCGCCTCGGTCGGCACGTTCGCGACCGACTGCAGCAGCGGCCGGTAGAAGATCTTCTCGTGCAGGCGCCGGATGCTCTGGCCCTGCCGCCGGAACTCCGCGAGCAGCGCGTCGCCGGGGCTCTTGCCGCCGGCCGGCTTGATGCCGCTGGCGCGGGCGAGGATCCGCAGCTCGTCGGTGTCCGACGCCGCCGGGAACAGGTGCGTCCGGCGCAGCCGCCGCAGCTGCAGGCGGTGTTCGAGCATCCGCAGGAACTCGTACGACGCGCCCAGCTCGGCGGCGTCCTGGCGGCCGACGTAACCGCCTTCGCCGAGCGCCGCGAGCGCGTCCATCGTGGACGGCGAGCGCAGGTCCGCGTCGATCCGGCCGTGCACGAGCTGCAGCAGCTGGACGGCGAACTCGACGTCGCGCAGGCCACCACGGCCGAGCTTCAGCTCGCGCTCGGCGTGCTCGGACGGCACGTGCCCCTCGACGCGGCGGCGCATCTGCTGCACCTCGCCGACGAAGTTGTCCCGGTCGGCCGCGGACCACACGAGCGGCGCGACCATCTCCGCGTACTGGCGGCCGAGTTCGGCGTCGCCGGCCACCGGGCGCGCCTTGAGCAGCGCCTGGAACTCCCAGGTCTTGGCCCACTTCTGGTAGTAGCCGTGATGGCTTTCGACGGTGCGGACCAGCGCGCCCGCCTTGCCTTCCGGGCGCAGCGCCGCGTCGACCTCGAAGCACGCCTTGCCGACGACGCGCATCATCGTGCTCGCCAGCCGGGTCGCGACGCCGAGATCGCCTTCGCCGACGAAGATGACGTCGACGTCGCTGACGTAGTTGAGCTCCCGGCCACCGCACTTGCCCATGGCGATCACGGCGAGCGTGCCCTCGGCGGGCTTCCCGATTTCGGCCTCGGCGACCACCAGCCCGGCGGCCAGGGCGGCCTCCGCGAGCTCGGTCAGCTGGGCCGCGACCTCGGCGTAGCGCGGGTGCTCGAGCCCGGCCTCGACGAGGTGGCCGAGGTCGGCGGCGGCGATGCCGAGCAGCTGGCCGCGGTAGCCGACCTTGAGGGCCTGCTCGGCTTCGAGCCCGGTCAGCACCGAGCCGTCGTCACGCAGCAGCGCCGTGCGCAGGGCTTCGCGGTAGCAGGCGGAATCGGTGCACTTGTCGCCGGTGAGCGCGTGCCACTGGTCCGGGTTCGCGGCGAGGAAGTCGGCGAGCGCGCTCGACGTGCCCAGCACGCCGAGAAGCCGGCCGCGGAACGTCCGGTGGGCGCGCAGCCGGTCTTCGAGCCGGGTCCACTCGGCGTCGTCGGCTTCGCGGATGCGGTCCAGGCCGCGCAGCGCGAGGTCCGGGTCGGCGGTGCGGGACAGCGCGGCGAGCACGTCGGCGGCCGACGCGACCGGGCCGGCGTCGTCCCACCAGCCTGCCGCGCGCAACTGGCCCTCGGCACGGGGATCCGTGAAGCCGTACCTCGCCGCCGAAGCGGTCGTTCGCGCGCGGTCTGCCATCACCGACCACCGTAGCCGGGGAAGCCGGCTCAGGCGGCCAGGCGGCCCGGTTCGGTCTCGGCGGGCGTCGGCTCCGGCACCTGGAAGCTGTGCGCGCCGACGGGGTTGCGCCGCGAGAGGACGTAGATGCCGATGCCCACCCCGAGCCCGACGACGCCGACGGAGATCGTGCCCGCGTTGCCGAGCGAGGCGATCTTGCCGGAGATCGCCCCGACGATCGCGGCCGCGGGCAGCGTGAACAGCCACGCGACGACCATCCGGCCCGCCATCCGCCACCGGACCGGCGCTTCCCGCCGTCCGACGCCGGAGCCGACGATGCCGCCCGAGCACACGTGCGTCGTCGACAGCGGGAAGCCCAGGCGCGAGGAGATCAGGATGACCAGCGCCGAGCTCGTCTGGGCGGCGAAGCCCTGCGGGCCCTCGATGTCGGTCAGGCCCTTGCCGAGGGTGTGGGTGATGCGCCAGCCGCCGAGGTAGGTGCCGGCCGCGAGGGCGCACGCGGCGCTGACGATCACCCACACCGGCGGGGACGCCCCCGACGGGAGGCTGCCGGCGCTGACGAGCGTGAGCGTGATGACGCCCATCGTCTTCTGCGCGTCGTTGGTGCCGTGCGCGAGCGAGACGAGCGACGCCGAGACGATCTGGCCGACCTTGAACCCGCGCGTGGCCGGACGGCCCCGGACCAGGAACCGGTAGACCAGGTAGGTCGCGACCATCGCGACGAGGCCGGCGATCACCGGGCTCGCCGCCGCCGGCACGAGGACCTTCTCGACGATCTTTCCGAAGTGGACCGAGTCGGCCCCGGCGGAAACCCAGGTGGCGCCGATCAGGCCGCCGAACAGCGCGTGCGACGAACTCGACGGCAGCCCGACGAACCACGTCACGAGGTTCCAGACGATCGCGCCGATCAGCCCGCCGAAGACGATCGACGGGCCGATCTTCGTATCGTCGACCAGGCCGCTGGAGATCGTCTTGGCGACCTCCACCGACAGGAACGCGCCGACCAGGTTCAGCACCGCGGAGATCGCGACGGCCACCCGCGGCCGGAGCGCACCGGTGGCGATCGACGTCGCCATCGAGTTCGCGGTGTCGTGGAACCCGTTCGTGAAATCGAATACCAGGGCCGTGACGACGACGATCACGACCAGCAACGAGGGCTCCACCCCGACCTCCGAACGCCCTTGTGGGGACTCTTCCCGCAAGGTACCTGACGGGTGACGCCTGGCGTTAAAAGGCCGTAGCTGTTTGTGACATCCGCCGTTAAGCCAGCGGTAACGTGCGCTGACTCTCGGCGGCGGGTTCGAGGTCACCGGCGGCCAACCGGACGAACCGCTGCGCGAACGGACGCCAGGTTTCGGCGATGTCGGTGTGCACCGTGGTCAGCGCGTCGTGGTCGAGTGAGCCCGGACGAGCGAATTCCGCCTCCTGCGGGCTTTCCGCGGCCCAGCTCTCGACGACCGCGGGTGTCGTCTCGATGTGGAACTGGACGCCGTAGACACAACGGCCGAACCGGAAGGCCTGGTTCGCGTAGCGCGGCGCGGACGCGAGCAGTTCGGCGCCGGGCGGGAGCCGGGTGATCGCGTCGCTGTGGAACTGCAGGACGTCCTGCATCAGCGGCAGCTCGGCGAAGAGCGGATCGGTCCACGCCGCGTCCTTCTTGGCGACGAGGTGCGGACCGACCTCGGGCCCGTCCGCCCCGGCCTCGACGCGGCCACCGGTCGCGACGGTCAGCAGCTGCGCGCCGAGGCAGATCCCGAGCGTGGGCAGTTGCTTCGTCGCCGCCTTGGAGAGCAGCCGTCGCACCTCGGCGAGCCACGGGTGCTTCGCGTCGTCCTCCGCGCCCATGCCGCCGCCGAGGCAGACGACCCCCCGGTAGCCGTCGAGGTCCGCCGGCAGCTCGTCCCGCGGCGGCAGCCGGACGTCGAGTTCCGCGCCGGCTTCGGTCAGCCAGTCACCGAGGGGACCGAGCGGATCGGACGAGTCCGGCTGGATGATCAGCAGTCGTGTCACGGTTCCCAGGGTAGGTCAGCAGGCGCAGCGGATCCCGGGGGCCGGGGTGGCTTCGGCGGCACCCTCCACCGGGTAGCCCGCCGCGATCCAGCTCGTGATGCCGCCGGAGAGCCGCTTCACCCGGAACCCGAGCTGCGCCAGTTTGAGCGCGCCTTTGGTGGCGGCGTTGCAGTTGGTGCTCTCGCAGTAGCAGACGTACACGACGTCCCGGTCGAGGTGCTTCGTGCTCTCGGCGGTGAGGTCGCGGTAGGGCAGGTTGACGGCGCCGGGGATGCGCGCCTGGGCGAACGCCTCGGGCGCGCGCGTCTCGACGATCACGTAGCCGTCGGTGTGGCCGGCTTCGAGGTCGCGGACGAGGTCGTCGGGGTCGACCTCGAAGGCCAACTCGGCGCCGAAGTAGGCGGTGGCGAGTTCGGGCGCCGGGGCGGGGACGTCGAGTGTGCGTGTCATGAAGAGAATCCTGCTGGTCCGGCGGGCGCGGGCACAGGGGAGAATCGGGGCGGGAACCCCGGTGCGCCGGGGATTTCCGCGTTCTGGCCGCACGAACCCGGGAGTATCGCGGTGGACCTCGACGACGTCGATTGGCACCTGCTGGAGCTGCTCCAGTCCGACGGCAGGCTGAGCTTTTCGGAGCTGGGCCGCCGGGTGTCGCTGTCGGGCTCGGCCGTGACGGAACGGGTGCGCCGGCTCGAGGAACGCGGCGTGATCACCGGCTACGCGGCGCACATCGACACGACGAAGCTGGGCCTGCCGATCGAGGCGCTGGTGCGCGCCCGCGTGCGGAGCCTGGACACCCCGCGGTTTCGGACGGCGATCCTGCCGCTGCCGCAGGTCGTCGCGGCGGACCACATCACCGGCGACGAGTGCTGGATCCTGCGGGTGCTGTGCCGGAGCACGGGCGAGCTGGAGGAACTGGTCGAGCGGGTGCAGCGGTACGGGGAGACGACGACGTCGCTGGTGCTGTCCTCGCCCCTGCGCCGGCGGCCCGTGACGCGGGCATGAAGAAAGGCCCCGGGAGAACCGAAGTTCTCAACCGGGGCCTTCCTCAAGTAAGTTCGGCGGTGTCCTACTCTCCCACAACCCTTCGGTTGCAGTACCATCGGCGCTGTCAGGCTTAGCTTCCGGGTTCGGAATGGGACCGGGCGTTTCCCTGACGCTATAACCACCGAAACACTCCGAAACAACACACCCTGGTGTGGTGTTTCAGAACCGTAGAGTGGATGCGCAACATCTTCGTAGACAAGTCCTCGGCCTATTAGTACCAGTCAACTCAACAACACATTACTGTGCTTCCATATCTGGCCTATCAACCCAATGGTCTATTGGGAGCCTTAACCCACAAAGGGTGGGATACCTCATCTTGGAACAGGCTTCCCGCTTAGATGCCTTCAGCGGTTATCCCTTCCGAACGTGGCCAACCAGCCATGCCCTTGGCAGAACAACTGGCACACCAGAGGTTCGTCCGTCCCGGTCCTCTCGTACTAGGGACAGCCTTCCTCAAGTATCCTACGCGCGCGGCGGATAGGGACCGAACTGTCTCACGACGTTCTAAACCCAGCTCGCGTGCCGCTTTAATGGGCGAACAGCCCAACCCTTGGGACCTACTCCGGCCCCAGGATGCGACGAGCCGACATCGAGGTGCCAAACCATGCCGTCGATATGGACTCTTGGGCAAGATCAGCCTGTTATCCCCGGGGTACCTTTTATCCGTTGAGCGACACCCCTTCCACCAGGAGGTGCCGGATCACTAGTCCCGACTTTCGTCCCTGCTCGACATGTCTGTCTCACAGTCAAGCTCCCTTGTGCACTTGCACTCAACACCTGATTGCCAACCAGGCTGAGGGAACCTTTGGGCGCCTCCGTTACTCTTTAGGAGGCAACCGCCCCAGTTAAACTACCCATCAGGCACTGTCCCTGAACCAGATCATGGCCCGAGGTTCAGATTCCCAATTCGACCAGAGTGGTATTTCAACAACGACTCCACAGTAACTAGCGTCACCGCTTCACAGTCTCCCACCTATCCTACACAAGCCGAACCGAAAACCAATACCAAACTATAGTAAAGGTCCCGGGGTCTTTCCGTCCTGCCGCGCGTAACGAGCATCTTTACTCGTAGTGCAATTTCGCCGGGCCTGTGGTTGAGACAGCCGGAAAGTCGTTACGCCATTCGTGCAGGTCGGAACTTACCCGACAAGGAATTTCGCTACCTTAGGATGGTTATAGTTACCACCGCCGTTTACTGGCGCTTAAATTCTCAGCTTCGCCCCGAAAGGCTAACCGGTCCTCTTAACGTTCCAGCACCGGGCAGGCGTCAGTCCATATACATCGTCTTGCGACTTCGCATGGACCTGTGTTTTTAGTAAACAGTCGCTTTCCGCTGGTCTCTGCGGCCACCCACCCCTAGCC
>NZ_JAAGNB010001056.1:0-17249 GCF_010550475.1 Amycolatopsis sp. SID8362 | reverse complement strand
CCGGCCGGCAGCAGCACGGCCGCGCGGAAGCCGAAGTGCGCGGCCAGCGGCGGCAGCCCCAGCGCCGCGACGCCGACGCCCAGCGGCTGGGCCGTCTGGCGGATCCCCATCGCGACGCCGCGCTCGGACTTCGCGAACCAGCCCATCACCACGCGGCCGCTCGCCGCGTTCACCGAAGCCGTGCACGCGCCGGCTGCCAGGAACACCCCAAAGAGGAGCCCGACCGAGTGATCGCCGACTCCGGCGTACACCAGGAGTAACCCCGAGGCACCCAGTCCGAGGGCCATGATCAGGCGCTCTCCGTAACGGTCCGCAGCCGCGCCCCACACGATCAGGGTGAACAACAGCCCAATGCTCGGCGCCGCGACGACCGTGCCGGCCTCGGCCAGCGTCAGCCCCTCGCCGGCCCGCATGGCCGGGACCAGGAACGGGAGGCCGTAGAGGAACGAGCAGCTCGCGGTCTGCGCGGCGAGGCCGAGCGCGAGGATGAGCCACCGCCGTGAACTCGCCTGCACCCGCTCCACCGAGCCGTCCGCGACCTGCGCCATCGTCGTCACCATCTCAAATATTGAGAAGTAATTCCTACATGGTGAACGATAGTTGGCATGGCTAAGGACCGCAAGGGCGAAGCGTGCCGGGTCAGGCCAGCGCGGCGTACCCGGGCTTGATCACGTCGTCGATCAGCCGGATCCGCGCGTCGAAATCGATGAAGGCGGATTTCATCGCGTTGATGGTGAACCAGCGGAAGTCGTCCAGGCCATAGCCGAAGGTCTCGTGCAGCGCGGCGAATTCGCTGGTCATCGTGCATCCGCTCATCAGCCGGTTGTCCGTGTTCACGGTCACGCGGAAGCGCAGCTTCGTGAGCAGGCCGATGGGGTGCTCGGCGATCGAGCGGACCGTGCCTGTTTGGACGTTCGACGTCGGGCAGATCTCCAGGGGGATGCGGCGGTCGCGGACATACGCGGCCAACCGTCCAAGGTGGACCGTCCCGTCCGCGTCGGCCTTGATGTCCTCGGCGATGCGCACGCCGTGCCCGAGCCGCTCGGCGCCGCAGTGCTGAATCGCCTCCCAAATGGACGGCAAACCGAACGCCTCGCCCGCGTGAATGGTGAAATGCGCATTGTTCTGCCGCAGGTATTCGAACGCGTCGAGATTGCGGGTGGGCGGAAATCCGTCCTCCGGGCCCGCGATGTCGAACCCCACGACGCCGGCGTCGCGGTACCGGACCGCGAGGTCGGCGATCTCGAGGGCGCGGGCGTGCTGCCGCATCGCGCAGAGCAACGTCCCGACACGGATGCTGCCGCCGTTCGCGGCCACCCGGCGAGTGCCCTCCGTGAACCCCGCTTGAACGGCCTCGACCACCGCATCGAGTGACAGACCGCGTTCGACGAACAACTCCGGTGCGTAGCGCACCTCGGCGTAGACGACGCCGTCGGCCGCCAGGTCCTCCACCGCTTCCGCGGCGACCCTGACCAGCGCATCCTCGGTCTGCATCACCCCGCAGGTGTGCGCGAAGGTCTCGAGGTAGGAAACGAGTGAGCCGGAGTCGGCCGCGCGGCGGAACCAGCCGCCCAGCTCGGCCGGATCGCTGGTCGGCAGTCCGCCGTAGCCGGTCTCGTCGGCGAGTTCGGCGACGGTCGCCGGGCGGAGACCGCCGTCCAGGTGGTCGTGCAGCAGCACCTTGGGCGCGCGGCGGAGCGTCTCGCTGGGCAGAACAGGGCTTTCGTCAGGCATCCCCCAACGGTAACCTCGCTGTCATTCCCCTACATGGCCGTAAGTCTCAGCCTCGGGCTAACCCTGAGCATCGAGGATCAAGGAACGAATCGGCCATCCGGGGGCAGCCTCCGCAATAGGCTCTTCACGGGGGCCATACAGACAGCAATTTTTGCAATCGATAAGCTTCGTGGCACGTCCCTCCATTTCCCCGCCGACGAAGGACACACAGCAGTGACCACTGACAACCACATTGCCGCCCCGTCCTTCGACCGGATGCGCAACATGCTGGTGCGCGCGGCCGAAGTGCGTGAGAGCGAGCAGCAGCAGATCTTCGACGCGCTCGACGACATCTACGCCCGCCTCGCGCCGGTGGACTCGCTGGGCGCGGTCCGCAAGCGGCTGTCCGAGCTCCCCGACCGCACCGAGGTCGGCGTGCTGGCCGAGCGCCTCGACGAGGCGATGTCCCGCCTCGAGGCCCAGGACAACGCCATCGCGGCGCTGACCCGGGCGATCGAGAGCCTCCCGGACAAGCTCGCCAAGCCCTTCGCGCAGCTGGACGGCCGCCTCGACGGCGTCGCGGCGCGCTTCGAGGGTGTCGCCGGGCGGATGGACGGCCTCGAGGACAAGCTCCAGAACATCCACCGTCGGCTCGACGAGCTGGGCGGCCACCTCGACAAGCAGGACGCCAAGCTCGACTCGATCCCGCAGGCGGTGACCGGCCCGGTCCGCGAGCGGATCGAGCAGGCCGAGGGCACGCTGCGCGACCGCGTCGACCACACCGACCACGAGCTGCGGGGCAAGGTCGACGAGCTCAGCCGCGTCACGCAGGAGCGCGTCGGCGAGCTGGGCCGCACCACGCACGAGCGGATCGACGCCAACACCGAGGCGCTCAAGGTGGCGCTGACCGAGACCGGCGAGATGATCGACGCGTCGGACCGCCTGGAGAACCTGGGCAACCGCCTCGAAACGGTCACCACCCGCCTCGACGACCTGACCGGCCGCCTCGACAAGGTGGAGGACGGCTTCCGCTCCGGCATCGGCGACCTCGACGGCGCGCTCAAGGCCGGGCTGTCCAAGGTCGAGGGCACGCTGTCCAAGCAGCCGGACACCGACTCGGTGGACACGCTGGTCCGCAAGAGCAACGACGAGAGCGTCCGCCGCATCGGCGGCCAGCTCGACGAGGCGATGGCGACGTTCGCGGAGCTGATGCTCGGCGGCGGCCCGGCCGTCCAGCAGATCGCCCCGCCGCCGCCGGCCCCGCGCCAGCCGCGCCGCAGCTCCCGCAACGGCCGCGCCCCGAAGCCGGCCGACGCCAAGGCCAAGTCCGGCGAAGGCGCCGAAGAAGCCACGGAGTAACCCAGCCCCACGAAGAGGCCCCGCCGGTTCACCCGACGGGGGCCTCTTACGTTGCGGAGTGACCGCTCCGCAACACTTTCCCTACGAAAGCTCCGCTTCGAGGGTCCAGAGGCGGAGCTTTCGTAGGGAAAGATGCGGCTTGGTCACTCGGGCGGGTGATCATCTTCGCGATGATCGTCACACCGTGCCGCGGATTGTCTCCTGGATGATCGGGGCCGGGGTGGGCGCGGACGAGGCGATCGTGAAGCTGCCGTCCAGGGCGGCCAAGGCCGCGGGGACCGCGTCCGGGGTGTCCGTGTGCAGCTCCAGCAGGGGCTCACCCTCCGTCACCGGCGTACCGGGCTTGGCCAGGCACAGCACGCCCGCCGCGGCCTGGACCGGGTCCTCCTTGCGGGCCCGGCCCGCGCCCAGCCGCCACGCCGCCACGCCCACCGCGTACGCGTCCAGCGAAGCCAGCACGCCCGAAGCCGGCGCGACGACCGTGTGGACGTGCGAAGGCGTCGGCAGCGGTGCCGACGGGTCGCCGCCCTGGGCGGAGATCATCCGGCACCAGACCTCGTACGCCTCGCCGGACGCCAGCACGGCGGCGGGGTCGACCGAGATCCCCGCCAGCGCCAGCATCTCCCGCGCCAGAGCGACCGTCAGCTCGACCACGTCCGCAGGGCCACCGCCCTGCAGCACGGCGACCGACTCCGCGACCTCCACCGCGTTCCCGACCGCCCGTCCCAGCGGGACGTTCATGTCGGTCAGCAGCGCCGTCGTCGGGACGCCGTGGTCGACGCCGATCGAGGTCAGCGTCGACGCCAGCTCACGCGCCTGGGAAAGCGTCTTCATGAACGCGCCCGACCCGAACTTCACGTCCAGGACCAGCCCGGACGCGCCCTCCGCGATCTTCTTGCTCATGATCGAGCTGGCGATCAGCGGGATCGACTCCACAGTGGACGTGACGTCCCGCAACGCGTACAGCTTCTTGTCCGCCGGCGCGAGCCCGGACGTCGCCGCGCAGACCACCGCGCCGACGTCTTCCAGCTGCGCCTGGATTTCCGAAGTGGTCAGCGAAGCCCGCCAGCCGGGGATCGACTCCAGCTTGTCGAGCGTGCCGCCGGTGTGCCCGAGCCCGCGCCCGGACAGCTGCGGCACCGCCGCGCCGCACGCGGCCACCAGCGGCGCCAGCGGCAGCGTGATCTTGTCGCCGACGCCACCCGTCGAGTGCTTGTCGACGGTCGGGCGCGACACCGAAAGGGACAGCCGCTCACCGGAAGCGATCATCGCGTGCGTCCAGCGGGAGATCTCGCCGTCGGACATCCCGTTCAGGAAGATCGCCATCGCCAGCGCCGACATCTGTTCCTCGGCGACGAGACCGCGCGTGTACGCGTCGACGACCCAGTCGATCTGCTCGTCCGAGAGCCGGCCGCCGTCCCGCTTGGTGCGGATGATGTCGACCGCGGCGAACGCGCTCACGGCAGGTCGTCCGGGCCGAAGGCGTCCGGCAGGACGTCGGACATCGGCAGCACGCCACGCGGCGTGTCCACCAAACAGGAAGACCCGCCCAGCTCGAACAGGATCTGCCGGCAGCGCCCGCAGGGCATCAGGAGGTCACCGGCGCCGGACCGGCAGGCGACCGCGACCAATCGACCCCCGCCGGACAGCCGCAGCTGCCCGGCCATCGTGCACTCCGCGCACAGCCCGAGCCCGTAGGACGCGTTCTCGACGTTGCACCCGGTCACGACGCGGCCGTCGTCGACGATCCCCGCGACACCCACGTGCAAACCCGAATATGGCGCGTACGCATGGGAAGCGGCTTCGATCGCCTGGGCGCGCAAGGCGTCCCAATCCACAGTGGACATCAGTCTTCACCTCGCCGGTACGGCTGGCCGTCGGCCTTCGGCGGCCGCAGCCGCTGCGAAGCCACCGCCAGCACGATCAGCGTCACGAAGTGCGCGGTGTACGGGATCAGGTCCGACGGCAGCGTGTCGTTGGCCCAGTAGATCGCGTACAGCACGCCCGCGCCGACGACGCCGAGCCCGGCCGCGATCCACTGCCGCCGGAACAGCTGCACGACGACGATCACGCCGACCAGGATCACCGCGCCGTACAGCAGCGCGAGCACCGCTTCGCCGCCACCGGAGAGCTGCAGGCCGTCCGCGTAACCGAACAGCGCCGCGCCGCCGAGCAGGCCGCCCGGCCGCCAGTTGCCGAAGATCATCGCCGCGAGGCCGATGTACCCGCGGCCGTTGGTCTGGTTCTCCAAGTAGTCCGCGCCGCCGCGCAGCAGCACCAGCGACGCGCCACCCATCCCGGCGAAGGCGCCGGAGATCAGCATCGCGATGTACTTGTGCCGGTAGACGTTGACGCCCAGGGACTCCGCGGCCACCGGGTTCTCGCCGCACGAGCGCAGCCGCAGCCCGAAGCGGGTCCGCCAGAGCACCCAGAAGCTGACCGGCACCAGGATGATCGCGATCATCGTCAGCGGCGCCACCTCGGTGACCAGGCCGCGCAGGATGCCGGCGACGTCGGAGATGCCGACCCGCTGCTCCTTCTCCAGGTCGCCGAGCCAGTCCGAGAGGAACGTCGCCGAGTAGGTGTCGAACTTCGGCACCACCGGCGACTGCCGCGGATTGCCCGACAGCGGCTCGAAGATCAGGTTCGCCAGGTACTTCGTGACGCCGAGGCCGAGCAGGTTGATCGCGACGCCGGAGACGATGTGGTTGACGTTGAACGTCACCGTCGCCACCGCGTGCAGCAGCCCGCCGAGCGCGCCGAAGACGAGCGCGGCCAGCAGCCCGGCCCACACGCCGCCGTAGTACGCGCCCCAGGCGGCACCCCAGGTCCCGAGGATCATCATGCCCTCGAGACCGATGTTGACCACGCCCGCGCGTTCGGCCCAGAGGCCGCCCAGCGCGCAGAGCAGGATCGGCAGGGCCAGGCGCAACGCCGTCTGCGCGGTGTTCGACGACGTCAGCGCGGCGACGCCGGTGGAGTACGACGCCGTCGAGAGGACGGCGATGGCGATGACCGCCCAGATGACCCCGCGCAGCCAGCCCGGGACCCGGGTGCGCTTGCGCCGCACCGGCATCGTGGTGCCGGACTCCGGTGAAACGTCGGTGATCACACCGCACCCCCTTCGGCGACCGAAGCGCCCTTGCGGCCGGCGAGCGCCCGGCCGACCCGGCGTTGCTCGGCCGCGAGGTCGGCGCGCCGCACGATCTCGTACGCCACGACGACCGACAGCACGATGATGCCCTGCATGATCGTCGCGATCTCCTTGGACACGTTGATCTGCTCCAGCGACACCGCGGAGGTGTCGAGGAACGCCCACAGCAGCGCGCCGAGCGCGATGCCGCCGGGGTGGTTGCGGCCCAGCAGCGCGACCGCGATGCCGGTGAAGCCGTACATCTGGGTCGAGGTGATGCCGTAGCTGAAGTCGCGGCCGAGCAGTTCCGGCATCGCGACCAGGCCGGCGACGCCGCCGGAGAGCAGCATCGCGATCAGCGTCATCTTCTTGGCGTTGACCCCGCCCGCGGCGGCCGCGGTGGTGGATTCGCCGGACGCCTTGAGCTCGAAGCCGAACCGCGTGCGGTTGAGCATGAACCAGTAGGCGCCGCCGATGATCGCGGCGATGAAGACGAACCCGAACAGCGTGCCCGAGCCGAGCGGGATGCCCGGGATCCGGCCGGACGGCTCGATCACGCGGGTGCCGATGTTGTTGCCCGTCTGCACGCCGAACTGGTCGGCGTTGATGAGGAAGGCGATGATGCCACCGACGATCGCGTTGAGCATGATCGTCGCGATCACCTCGCTCACCCCGCGGGTGACCTTGAGGATCGCCGGGATCGCCGCGTACGCCGCGCCGGCGACGACGGCCACGATCAGGATGACCAGCGTGTGGAGCACCGGCGGCAGCTTGAGGGCGCCGCCGGCGATGGCCGCGACGACCGCGGCGAACCGGTACTGGCCCTCGACGCCGATGTTGAAGAGGTTCATCTGGAAGCCGATGGCCACCGCGAGCCCGGACAGGTAGTAGACCGTCGCCAGGTTCACCGTGTCGACCGCGGTGGAGCCCTTGAACATCTGGCCGATCATCGTGCCGTACGCGTTCAGCGGGTCGGCCCCGGAGATGATCAGCGCGATCGCCGACAGCAGCACGGCGAAGACGATCGCCAGCAGCGGTGGCAGCAGTTTCGTGCGCCAGGACGTCATTCCTCGTCACCCTCCCCCGCGCCGGTCATCGCGGAGCCCAGTTCCTGCGGGGTCACGGTGGCGGGGTCGGCCTCGCTGACGAGGCGCCCGCGCAGCATGACCCGGATCGTGTCGGACAGGCCGATCAGCTCGTCGAGGTCGGCGGAGATCAGCAGCACCGCGAGCCCGGCGGCGCGGGCCTGGCGGATCTGCTCCCAGATCAGCGCCTGCGCGCCGACGTCGACGCCGCGCGTCGGGTGCGAAGCCACCAGCAGCACCGGGTTGCCGGACAGTTCGCGCCCGACGATCAGCTTCTGCTGGTTGCCGCCCGAGAGCGCCGCCGCCGGGACGTCGATGCCCGGGGTGCGGACGTCGTAGTCGCGGACGATGCGCTCGGTGTCGGCGCGGGCGCCGGCGATGTCGAGCAGCTGTCCCTTCGAGACCGGTTCGCGGGTCTGGTACCCGAGGATCCGGTTGACCCACAACGGTTGCTGCAGCAGGAGGCTGTGCCGCGTGCGGTCTTCGGCGATGTAGCCGATGCCGGCCTCGCGCCGCGCCAGCGTGCCCGCCTTCGTCAGGTCACGCGCCTGACCTTCGGCGTCGACCAGCTCGATCGTGCCGCCGGACGGCTTGCGCATGCCCATGATCGTCTCGACGAGCTCGGTCTGCCCGTTGCCCTCGACACCGGCGATGCCGAGCACCTCGCCCGCGCGCACGGTGAAGGAGACGTCGTCGAGCGCGTTGCGGTCGGAACCCTCGGCGCCGAGCGTCAGGCCGGTCAGCCGCAGCACGTCCCGGTCGGTGACCGTGGACTCGCGGGTCTCCGGGCTGGGCAGCTCCGAGCCGACCATCATCTCCGCGAGCTGCCGGGAGGTGATCGTCTTCGGGTCGGCGGTCCCGACGGTCGTGCCGCGCCGGATCACCGTGACGGTGTCGGCGATCGCGCGCACCTCGTCGAGCTTGTGCGAGATGAAGAGGAAGGTGTAGCCGTCGGCCTTCATCTCCCGGACGGTCGCGAAGAGCGCGTCGACCTCCTGCGGCACGAGGACCGCGGTCGGCTCGTCCAGGATGATGATCTTCGCCCCGCGGTAGAGCACCTTGACGATCTCGACGCGCTGGCGGTCGGCGACGCCGAGCTCCTCCAGCAGCGTGTCCGGCTTGGCGTGCAGGCCGGTCCGCTCCGCGAGCTCGGCCAGCCGCGCGCGGGCGGCGCGGCCGATGCCGTGCAGGCCCTCGGCGCCGAGGAAGACGTTCTCGCCGACGGTGAGGTTGTCGGCGAGCATGAAGTGCTGGTGCACCATGCCGATGCCGGCGCGGATGGCGTCCTGCGGGTTGCGCAGCTTCACCTCGTCGCCGTTGATCGCGATGGTGCCCTCGTCCGGCGGCTGCATGCCGTACAGGATCTTCATCAGGGTGGACTTGCCGGCGCCGTTCTCGCCACAGATGGCGTGCACCTCGCCGGCGGTGACGGTGAGGTTGACGTCGGAGTTGGCCACCACGCCGGGGAATCGCTTCGTGATCCCGGTCAGCTGGACGGCGGGGGCGCCCCGGTCGGGGACGGCTTCGGCCGGGGCCTCGGCAGTGCTCATGGGCGGGAGAATTCCATATCTCGTCTAAACGCGTGAGGGGCCCGGAGGAAAAATTCCTCCGAGCCCCGACGCGTGCTGAGCTACTTCTGCGGCTTGTCCGAGACGGTGATCGCGCCCGAGATGATCTGGGCCTTGTAGCCGTCGAGGACGTCCTTGATGTCGTCGACCTTGCCACCGGAGGTGGCGTAGCCGACGCCGTCGACCTTGAGGTCGAACCGCTTCGGCAGGGTCGTCAGGTCACCCTTGGCGAGCGCCTGGACGTAGTCGAAGACGGCGACGTCGACGCGCTTGAGCATGGACGTGATGATGACGTCCTTGTCGGCGGCGACGGTCTTCTGGTTGTACTGGTCGGAGTCGACGCCGATGGCCAGCGCGTTGCCCGCCTTGGCGGCGTCGAACACGCCCTTACCGGAGGCGCCGGCGGCGTGGTAGACCACGTCCGCGCCCTTGGCGATCTCGGCCGCGGCCTTGACGTTGCCCTTCGCCGGGTCCTGGAACCCGGAGAAGTCACCGGCCGGGGTCAGGTAGTCGTCCTCGATCTTGATCTTGGACGAAACCGTCTTCGCGCCCTGCAGGAAGCCGGCCTCGAACTTCTGGATCAGCGGGGTGTTGACCCCGCCGACGAAGCCGACGTGGCAGTTCTTGCTCTTGTACGCGGCGGCGACGCCGGCCAGGAACGAGCCCTGCTCCTCGGCGAAGACCAGCGGCGTCACGTTCGGGAGCTGGATCGAGTCGTCGTCGACGATCGCGAACTTGGTGTTCGGGTACTTCGCCGCGACGACCTTGACCGACGGCGCGTACGCGAAGCCGACCGCCACGATCGGGTTCATGCCGGAGGCGGCCATCTGGTCGAGGCGCTGCTGCTTGGCCGACTCGGCCTCGCTGGCGGACGCGGTGCTCTCGTTGACCGTGGTCACGCCGAGCTCGGCCTTCGCCTTGTCGGTGCCCGCGGCGGCGGCGTCGTTGAAGGACGCGTCACCGCGGCCGCCGACGTCGAACGCCAGGCCGATCTTCAGCTTGCTGCCGTCGACCTTCTCCCCGGCGGCCGCCGAGCTGCTCGCCGCGGCGGGCGCCGCGGGCGGCTTCTGCGCGGTGACGCAGTCGGAACCGCCCGAAGAGGCCGCGGTGTTGTTCGAGCTGCTACCACCGCTGGAGTCCTTGGCGCACCCGGCCAGGGCGAGCACCCCGGCCATGGCCGCGGCGGCCAGCGCGGTTCCACGCATGCGACGCAACGTGTTTCTCCCTCCCCGCTGATCCAGCGGATGTCCAGGGCACGACCGGGCCCACTGCCGGGTCGACTGGTGGACCGTACCCAACGGACAGGAATGCGCCATAGGAACGGCACGCTACGTAACACAAACGTTTACTCACGAGTCGCGCGCGCGACCGGATGAGCACCCACCGTGATCAAAAGGGGCACGGGGCGCTTCTTTCGGCGGACTCCCGGGCTGGGGGACGGCCGAAATGCCGTTTGCTGTCACGCAGTGTGCCAGGCCGACCGAGGAGTGGACCACCCCGATCACTCTGTGAGACGAACCTGGATCCACTGCTCGTCCGAATCGTTCCAGTGCGGTTCCGGGGCGCGCCACCCGATCAGGCGTCAGCCGGGCGGGCGAGCCGGCGCCGGACGGCGGCGGTGCGTCCACAGTGGACCCGCCGCGCTGTGACGGCGCCCACAACCGGTCTGTACCCAGGTGTCTGGTCCATCACAGAGAGGAACCCGGAGGTGAGCCGTCCGTCCGGGTCGGGTCTAGCATCCCTTCCATCCACGCTCGATGACCCTTGATCTCGGCATTGCCGCCGTAGACGTCCCAGGTGGACGGCGACGATCAGTGCGGACCTCACCGGTCACCCGGGCACATAGTCAGACGTTGGAGGCCGTTCACCGATGTCCACCACGGCGAGCACTGCCACCTCGGCAGGGGCGAGCGATCGGGCGGGTGCCTCACGCCGGCAGGGAACCTTCTACCGGGGCGACCCCGGCATGTGGTCCTGGGTGCTGCACCGCATCACCGGCGTGCTCACATTCTTCTTCCTGTTCGTGCACGTGCTCGACACCGCGCTCGTGCGCGTGTCGCCGAACACCTACGACCAGGTCATCGAGACCTACAAGACGCCGATCGTGAACCTCCTCGAGGTCGGCCTCGTCGGCGCGGTCCTCTTCCACGCGCTGAACGGCATCCGCGTCATGCTGGTCGACTTCTGGTCGAAGGGCCCCAAGCTGCAGAAGGCGATGCTGTGGGTCATCGGCGTGGTCTGGGTCGTCGTGATGGTCCCCGGTGCCTTCTTCATGCTGAAGCGCACCGCCGAAACGCTCTTCGGGGGTAACTGACATGGCCGACCTCGCCCTCGCGAACCCCCGCGCGCCGAAGCGCCCCGCCGCGCGCCGGAGCAACTTCGAGCTCTACAGCTGGCTGTTCATGCGGATCTCCGGCCTGGCGCTGGTCATCCTGGTGCTCGGCCACCTGCTGATCATGAACATCCTCGACGGCGGTGTGCACCGGATCAACTGGGGCTTCGTCGCCGGCCGCTGGGCTTCGCCGTTCTGGCAGTTCTGGGACCTGGCCATGCTCTGGCTCGCCGAGATCCACGGCGGCAACGGCCTGCGCACCATCATCGACGACTACGCGCGCAAGGACAGCACGCGGTTCTGGCTGAAGATCGTGCTGTACGTCTCGATGGTGCTGATCCTGGCCGTCGGCACGATGGTGATCTTCACCTTCGACCCGAACATGCCCGCGAACTGACCCCCGGAGACCTCCCACCATGCAGTTCCACAAGTACGACGTGGTGATCGTCGGCGCCGGCGGCGCCGGGATGCGCGCGGCCATCGAGTCCGGCCAGCGCGCCCGCACCGCGGTCCTCACCAAGCTCTACCCGACCCGGTCCCACACCGGCGCGGCCCAGGGCGGCATGTGCGCCGCGCTGGCGAACGTCGAAGAGGACAACTGGGAGTGGCACACCTTCGACACGGTCAAGGGCGGCGACTACCTCGTCGACCAGGACGCCGCGGAGATCATGGCCAAGGAGGCCATCGACGCGGTGCTCGACCTGGAGAAGATGGGCCTGCCGTTCAACCGGACGCCCGAAGGCAAGATCGACCAGCGCCGCTTCGGCGGGCACACGCGTGACCACGGCAAGGCCGCGGTGCGCCGCGCCTGCTACGCCGCGGACCGCACCGGTCACATGATCCTGCAGACGCTGTACCAAAACTGCGTCAAGTACGGCACGGAGTTCTTCAACGAGTTCTACGTGCTCGACCTGATCCTGTCCGAGGACGAGAACGGCAACCCGGTCGCCTCCGGCGTCGTCGCCTACGAGCTGGCCACCGGCGAGCTGCACGTCTTCCAGGCGAAGTCGATCGTGTTCGCCACCGGCGGCGCGGGCAAGATCTTCAAGACGACGTCGAACGCGCACACCCTCACCGGTGACGGCCTCGGCATCATCTTCCGCAAGGGCCTGCCGCTGGAGGACATGGAGTTCTTCCAGTTCCACCCGACAGGTCTGGCCGGGCTCGGCATCCTGATCTCGGAGGCCGTCCGCGGCGAGGGCGGGATCCTGCGCAACGCGTCCGGCGAGCGGTTCATGGAGCGCTACGCCCCCACCATCAAGGACCTCGCGCCGCGCGACATCGTGGCGCGCTCGATGGTGCAGGAAGTGCTGCAGGGCCGGGGTTGCGGGCCGAACAAGGACTACGTCGTCCTCGACGTCACGCACCTGCCGGTCGAGGTCCTCGAGACCAAGCTGCCGGACATCACCGAGTTCTCGCGCACCTACCTGGGCGTCGACCCGGTGAAGGAGCCGGTGCCGGTGTTCCCGACCTGCCACTACGTGATGGGCGGCATCCCGACCAACGTCCACGGCGAAGCGCTGCGGGACAACGAGAACGTCATCCCGGGTCTCTACGCGGCGGGCGAGGTCGCCTGCGTGTCCGTGCACGGCTCGAACCGCCTGGGCACGAACTCGCTGCTGGACATCAACGTGTTCGGCCGCCGCGCCGGCATCGCGGCCGCCGAGTACGCGCTGGCCCACGAGCACGTCGAGCTGCCCGAGGAGCCGACCAAGCTGGTCGAGGAGCAGCTGGCGGGCCTGCTGTCGGAGCACGGCGACGAGCGCGTCGCCGACATCCGCAAGGAAATGCAGCAGACGATGGACTCGCACGCGTCGGTGTACCGGACCGAGGACACGCTGAAGCAGGCGCTGACCGACGTCCAGGCGCTGAAGGCGCGCTACCAGCGGATCACCGTGTCGGACAAGGGCAAGCGGTACAACACCGACCTGCTCGAGGCCGTCGAGCTGGGCTTCCTCCTGGAGCTGGCCGAGGTCCTGGTCGTCGGCGCCCTGGCCCGCAAGGAGTCCCGCGGCGGCCACGCCCGCGAGGACTACCCGACCCGCGACGACACGAACTTCATGCGGCACACCATGGCCTACAAGCAGGGCACTGGCCTGTCGTCCGACATCCGGCTCGACTACAAGCCGGTCACCTTCACCCGCTACGAGCCGATGGAGCGGAAGTACTGATGACTAGCGTTGCTGAAGCTCCTGCTGCTTCTTCGGACTCGGACCACACCCCGATCACGGTCACGCTGAAGATCCTGCGGTTCAACCCGGAGGTCGACACGGAGCCGCACTGGGAGTCCTACGACGTCCCGGCCCAGCGCACCGACCGCCTGCTGAACCTGCTGTTCTACGTCAAGGACTACATCGACGGCACGTTCTCGTTCCGCCGCTCGTGCGCCCACGGCGTGTGCGGGTCCGACGCGATGCAGATCAACGGCATCAACCGCCTGGCCTGCAAGGTCCTGATGAAGGACCTGCTGTCGAAGGACGGCAAGCAGACGACGATCACGATCGCCCCGATCAAGGGCCTGACGACGTTGAAGGACCTCTACGTCGACATGGACCCGTTCTTCGAGGCGTACCGCGCGATCAAGCCGTACCTGATCACGTACGGCAACGAGCCGACCCGCGAGCGCATCCAGTCCCAGGCGGACCGCGACCGGTTCGACGACACGACGAAGTGCATCCTCTGCGCGTGCTGCACGTCTTCGTGCCCGGTGTACTGGAATGACGGGTCGTACTTCGGGCCGGCGGCGATCGTGAACGCCCACCGGTTCATCTTCGACTCCCGTGACGAGGGGGCGGAGGAGCGGCTGGACATCCTGAACGATGGTGAAGGTGTTTGGCGCTGCCGGACGACGTTCAACTGCACGGACGCGTGCCCGCGCGGGATCCAGGTGACGAAGGCGATCCAGGAAGTGAAGCGCGCGCTGCTGTTCAAGCGCGTCTGACGCCTCCGCTCCGCTCCGGCTCAAGAGCCGTGAAGGCCTCCTTACCGGCATTTTTGCCTGGGAAGGAGGCCTTCACGGCTTTCGGCAGTTATCCACAACGGGGCGGTTGTCCACAGGCTGGTGAGTTGGGGCTGGTGCCCCGTGGGCCTTGGTCAGGACGATGGGACGGTGCCGAGACAAGGAAGACGCGCGAGTCATCTGTTGTCGCTCCGCGAACGGAGCCACAACGGTGTCGCGCGGGCCGCGGATCTGGAATCCGCCGGGATCGACAGCAAGACCATCTACCGCCGGTGCCTTCCCGGCGGGCCGTGGCGACGGCTGCTCCCCGGCATAATCCTGCTCCACAACAACGAACCGACCGCGGATCAGCCCGCCACGGCAGCGTTGCTCTACGCCGGAGCCGGTGCGCAGATAACCGGCACGGAAGCGTGCCGACGCCACGGCCTGCGGGCAGCTGAGCTGCCGACAGCCGATCTGCATCTGCTGATTCCCCACCAGCGCAAGGTCCGCAGCACCGGTTTCGTCACCATCGAACGCACGCTGCGGCTGCCGGCTCCGGTGGTCCGGAACGGCTTTCCGCTCGCTCCGCTGATCCGTTCCACGACGGACGCGGTGCGCCGGCTCCAAGACCTGGAACAGAGCACCCGGCTGCTGATCGAAGCGATCCAGCGCGGTCGGTGCGCACCTGCCGCACTGCTGTGGGAGCTGAACGCCGGAACGCAACGGGGAACTGCGGTTGCGCGACGACTGCTGACCGACTGGACGGACGTCCGATCGATGGCCGAAGTGCGGGCAAAGGCCCTGAGCGATCGCCTGGCGGTGCCGCCGAGTCACTGGAACGTCAATCTCTACGACGCCACCGGCCAGTACATCGCTTGTCCCGACGCGTGGTGGGACGACGTCGGCCTCGCCTGGGAGATCGACTCGTTCGAATTTCACTTCGCCCGCACCGCCTACGCCCGCACGCTGGAGCGGAACACGAGATACGCGGCAGCCGGGATCTCGGTCGTCCAATCCCTGCCTGCCGACCTCACCCGCGATCCCACCGGCGTCATGGCCATGTTGGACAAGGCCTATCGCACAGCCCAGGCGAGCCCACGCCCGTCCGTCCACCTGGCTCAGACGGCCTGAATGCCGTGAAGGCCTCCTTACCGGCATTTTTGCCCGGTAAGGAGGCCTTCACGGCAATTGGCTAGCGCACCGCGTCCAGGGCGTTGACCAGGCCGTGGCCGTAGTACGAGTTGTTCTTCGCCGGGCCTGTGCACTCCGTCTCCGTTGACGCGCACTTCACCACGTCCGCCTCGCCCTCCAGCAGCCGGGTGATGAACGATGGCGGTGCCCCGCGGAACTTGGACGCCAGCAGTGCCGCCACGCCCGCCGCGTGCGGGGAGGCCATCGATGTGCCGCACTTCGAGCCGTACAGGCCGCCGAACACCGTTGTCGACAGGGGGCAGGCCGGGCCGGCGCCGTCCGGGGGCGTCTGCGAGAAGTCTCCGCCGGGAGCCGTGACATCAATGGAGCCGTAGTTGCTGAACGACGACTTCGTGCCCGCGTAGCCCACCGAGGACACCGTCACCACGCCGTCGATCGCCTTCGGGAGGATGCCGCAGGTCGAGTCCACCGGGTGGGGCCGGTTCGGATCCGTGGTCTGCTTCGTCGTGTCGAAGCCCGAGTTGCCCGCTGCCGACACGTTCAGGACGCCGTGGCGGGTCGAGAACTCGATCGCGCGGCGGACCGCTTCGTACGCCGCCGCGTCGCCCGGTTCGCGGGAGCAGAAGAACATGCCCGGGTCGATGTAGTAGCTGTTGTTCGTCACCTGGAAGCCGTGCTTGGCCGCCCACACGAAGCCGCAGACCGCGGACTCCGGGAAGATGTAGCCGTCGTCGTTCACGACCTTCACCGACGCCAGGCGGACGCCCGGTGCGATGCCCGTGAAGCCCGCTGCCGGGTCCTTGCCCGCGATCGTGCCCGCCACGTGCGTTCCGTGGTCGGACGTCGTCGGGGCCCACGAGGCCGGAGTGAGGTCCGGCGCGCCGCTCACACACCCGGCCGACGAGGACGCCGAGACGGCGTTGCGAAGCGCCGGGTGCGTTGCGTCGATGCCCGAGTCGAGGACGCCGACCGTCACCGAACTGCTGCCCTGGTTGATCTTGTTGGCCTCGGGCGCGTGGATCGCCTTCATGTCCCACTGCTGCGCCGACAGGTCACCCGAAGCAGCGAAAGTCCGCGTGTCCTCCAGCGTCCGCACGGCACCCAGTGACGAGCGCGCCGAAGCCGCGGATGCCACGTCCTTGCCGCCCGAATAGGCCCGGTAGACGCCGATCTTCTGCTGGAAGTCCGCGTTGCGCGAGCTGGCGATCGCGACGCCGATCTCGGCGTAGTACGCGACCTTCGTGCCGCACTTGGCCGCCAGCTCCTTGTCGACGGCCGACGCGCGCGTGCCCGGCTGGTACGTCACCACGTAGGTGTACGGCGTGCTCGTCGTGTCGCAGGTGACCGGCGCGGCCTCCGCGGCCGGCGCCGCCGCGAACAGGCCGCCCCCGACGGCGAGCACGAGCGGGGCCGCCATTCGGCGTAAACGGGACATTCCACCTCCAGAGTCGGTGGCGTCAACCTAAACCGGCCCCGGAGCGCGCGCCACCGACCAAAGTCAGGAGGAGGCCCGCGTGCGCACGCCGCGCCAGCCCAGCACGCCGATGATCGTGCCCAGCACGAACGAGACGACGGTCAGCACCGCGTGCACGATGAAGTACGCGGTCGGCGAGCCGTCGGGCGCCCAGGCCCGGTCGCTCTCCCACAGGTTCTTGGCGAACGTGATCCAGATGATCCACGACCACACGCCGAAGGCCAGCAGGAACAGCGAGGTTCGTCGGGAAAGGCGCATGCCCCTGAGTATGCGCCGAGGGCCGCGGCGCTAGATTGCGTGGGTGCACTCCGCTGTCTCCCGGTCGCTCAAGGTCTTCACGACGACGCTCGCCGCCGCCCTCCTGGCCCTGGGCACCCCGGTCGCCGCCGGCGCGGCGCCGCAGCAGCAGGGCCAGTGCGCCAACCACCTCGCTCCCCCGCCGCCGGTCGACACGTCGGAGAAGCCCGCGCCCGGCAAGCAGGCCCCGCCGCC
>NZ_JAAGNB010001008.1:0-10685 GCF_010550475.1 Amycolatopsis sp. SID8362 | reverse complement strand
GCGGCTGCCTCGACGCGGCCGAACGGCTCGGCGGCGCGGGCCGCCTCGACCCCGGCCTGCTGGTCACCCTGGGCATCGCGCTACGGCTCGAACACGCCTACGGCGGCGAGCTGGCGAACCTCGAAGACGCCGTCGAAGCGCTCCGGGCAGGCGCCGCCGTCGTCACCGACCCCCCACGGCGCGCGGCCCTGCGCTCCGAACTCGGCGGCGCCCTGCTGATGTGGTTCCGCCTCCACGACGACCCGGCAGCGCTCGCCGAGGCGGTCGAGACCCTCCGCGACGCCCTCAGCGACCTGCCCGCGGCGTCCCCCCAGCGGCCGCAGGTCCTGTCCCAGCTCGCCGCCGCCCTGGTGGCGACACACGAGCGTTCGGCCGAGCCCGCAGGTCTCGAAGAGGCGCTGACCGTCCTGCGCGAAGCGATCGACGCCGCGGCCACCCCGAACGACGAGGCGCTGGCCAACCTGGGCGCCCTCCTCCTGACCTGGGCGGGCTACCGCGACGACGTCACCAGCGCCACCGAAGCGATCGACGTCCTCCGCCAAGCCTCGACCCGCATCCCCACGGACCGGCCGCAACGCGCCCGCGTCCTGGCGAACCTCTCAGCCGCCCACCGGCTACGCCACGAACGGAGCGGCGACCCGGCCGACCTCGAACAAGCGGCGGCGTTCGCAAGGGAGGCGCTCGCGGGAACACCGGAGGGCACGCCGGAACACGCGGCCGTCGCCGCCGGGTATGACGCGGTCCTGCGCACCCGGCACCAACTGTCCGGCAAGGCCCCCGGCCGCCCGGCACCACGACCCCGCCCGTCGGTAGCCGACGTCCTCCTCGCAACGGCCGACGACGACCTCGCCATCGCGATGACCGCCGCCCTCGCCCGCTCCGGTTTCACGGTCCGGCGAGCGGCATCCGGCGAAGATGTAAGCGAGTCGCTCGACGGCGCGCGCGTGGTGATTCTTGACCACGAATATTTGACAGCCAGCGATGCTAGGACGTTGCAACAGCAGCGAACCGGCACCGCCGTGATCCGCCTCGGCCCGAACACCCTCGACGACCGCCTCGCGGCGTTGACCGGCGGCGCGGACGACTACCTGGTCAAGCCCTTCGCCGTGGCGGAGCTGCTGGCCCGCGTCCACGCGCTGAACCGCCGGGCGGCCCGGCCCCCGGCCGCCGGGGCGGACCACGTCCTGCGGTTCGGCGACGTCGACCTCGACCTCGACCGGCACGAGGCCCGGATCGCCGGCCAGCCGGTTCCCCTGTCCCGCAAGGAGTTCGCCATCCTGGCCCTCCTGGCCCGCAAGCCGGGCCAGACGCTGTCACGCGCGGAGATCCTCGCCGAGGTCTGGGGCACCATCGAGGTAGCCACCTCCCGCTCGCTCGACGTGCGCATGGCGACACTGCGCGCAAAGCTGGGGCGCCCCCAGCTCATCCAGTCGGTCCGCGGAATCGGATACCGGCTGTCACCCGACTACTGATGGCGGGCCAACAACCGCGACTCCGGCAGCCGGCAACGCAAGCCGACCACGACGTCACCAGACCTCCCCCGCCCTCCTCCCCAGCCTTCCCTTCAGCCGGCGGTCGGGTTTGTCAAGGCACGCTTTCCCGCCTTGACAAACCCGACCGCCGGCTGAAAATCCAAACGGAGGGCGGGGGAGGTCGGACCCGCTTCTCTTGCGCGGCGGAGAAAAGAATGTCCTCGCCGGACGGGCAGGCTCTGGGATGACCACGGGTTTCGCTGTCCTCTCACGTTTAGGACGTGGGCCGCTGGGTGGTCATCCCGTCGCCTGACTGAGGCCTATCACTTTGAGCCAGGCCCGCAAGCTTGCGCTGTCAGCTCACCGTCCCGCGTGGGTTGCGGGCCTGGCTCAAAGTGATTTTGACGGCCTCAGGCGACGGGATGACCACCCAGCTCTTTGGTGTTTGGCCGGTGCACGTTGCGTAGGCCGTCCATCAGGAGGTTCAGGAGGCGGGCTGCTTTGGCTTCGTGCGCTGGGCGGGGGGCCACCGTGAAGATTCCGATCAGCGACGCTGCGATGTCCTCCGCGCTGACGTCGGTGCGGAGGTCGCCCGCTTCGTTTCCGGCGTCCAGGAGTTTGGTGATGGCCGTCAGGAGCTCGGTGCGGGTTTGGGCGTGGGCGATTTCGCCTGACTCGATCATGGCCAGCAGGGTGTCGAGCATGCCGTTCTTGGTCGCGATCCAGTCGCCGAACAGGTCCATCCAGCGGCGCATCGCCGTGGCCGGCGGCAGGCGGTCGAGGAGGTCGCCGGCGCCCGTCGTCAGGCGTACGACCTGGTCGCGGTAGACCGCGTCGACCAGGGACTCGCGGGTCGGGAAGTGGCGGTAGAGCGTGGCGATGCCGACGCCGGCCTCGCGGGCGATCGCTCGCATCGACGGCTCGGTGTCCGCTGCCGCGAACATGCGGGTCGCCACCGCGAGCAGCTGGTCGCGGTTGCGGGTCGCGTCCGCCCGCATCGGCGGCTCGGTCAAAACGGATCACGCTCCGGTTGTGTTAGGGTCAGGTAAACGGAGCATAGTCCGTTTCGTGCGTCCAGAGGAGAACAGGCGTCATGCAGGAGCTCATGAGCAGGGCAGTTCGACTCGACTCGTTCGGCGGACCCGAAGTCCTGGACGTCCGGGAGGTGCCCGCGCCGCAAGCCGGCCCGGGGCAGGTCCGGGTGCGGGTGACCGCGGCCGGACTCAACCCGATGGACTGGATCATGACCGCCGACGCGGACACGGCCGCCCGGTTCGGGTTGAGCCTGCCGGCGGGGTTCGGGACCGACTACGCGGGAGTCGTCGACCAGGTCGGGGCCGGGGTGACCGGCCTCGCGGCCGGGGACCGGGTGTTCGGGAGTGCGCTGTCCCGCGCGGTCGCCGACTTCGTCGTGGTCGACGCGGCCGGGGAGGTCGCGGCGAACGAGGTCCACCGCACGCCCGACGATGTCGACGACCGCACCGCCGCCACCCTCGCGATCGCGGGCCGCACGGCGTCCGCCGCCCTTGCCGCCGTCGCCCCCGGTCCGGACGACACGGTGCTGATCGGCGGTGCGGCGGGCGGGGTCGGGGTGTTCGCCGTCCAGCTGGCCCGGATCGCCGGGGCGCGGGTGATCGGGACCGGGTCGGCGTCGTCGGCCGGCTACCTGCGCGAACTCGGAGCCGAGCCGGTCGCGTACGGCGACGGCCTGGTTGACCGGGTCCGAGCCCTCGGCGATGTCACCGCCGCCATCGACCTGCACGGGGTGGAGACGGTCCACGTCGCGAGGGAACTCGGCGTCCCGGACGGTCGCATTTGCACCATCGCCGCGCAGATCGACGGCGTGGCGGCGGCCAACGGGGCGAACGCTCCTTCCGGTGCGCTGCAGGAGATCGCCCGGCTGGTCGCGGCGGGCCGGCTGCGGGTTCCCATCGCGGCGGGCTTCCCGATCGAGCGAATCCGGCCCGCGGTCGAACTCCAGGCCGGCCGGCACGTGCGGGGCAAGGTCGTCATCGACCTCCAGCTCGACCGGGCCGCCCCAAACCCGTGACTATGATCTGCGCATGTCTGCACCCCACGGGGAACTCCTCCCGCGTATCGTCAAAAAAGCAACCGCTTAGTAGGCTCGCGGGCAACGAACCCGCTTCTCAACGACGAGGAGGTCCCCCGTGACCGATTCCCCTTCCCGTGTCGCAGTGGTCACCGGTGCCGGCCGCGGCATCGGCGCCGCCGTGGCCGCGCGGCTGGCCGAGGACGGTTTCGCCGTCGCGCTGCTGGACCTGGACGAGGCCGGTGTCAAGCAGGGCGCCGAGGCGATCGTCGCGAAGGGTGGCAAGGCCGTCGGCGTCGCGCTGGACGTCAGTGACGCCGAGCAGGTCGAGGCGGCCGTCGGCCGGGTGGCCGACGAGCTCGGCCCGCCCGTCGTGCTGATCAACAACGCCGGGATCACCCGCGACAACCTGATCTTCAAGATGACCGAGCAGGACTGGGATTCCGTGCTCGGCGTGCACCTCAAGGGCTCGTTCCTGATGACCCGCGCGGTGCAGAAGTACATGACGCAGGAGAAGTACGGCCGGATCGTCAACCTCTCCAGCACGTCGGCGCTGGGCAACCGCGGCCAGGTCAACTACTCCGCCGCCAAGGCCGGCATGCAGGGCTTCACCAAGACCCTCGCCATCGAGCTGGGCAAGTTCAACGTCACCGCGAACGCGATCGCGCCGGGCTTCATCGCCACCGACATGACCGCGGCGACCGCCGAACGGCTCGGCATGAGCTTCGAGGACTTCAAGGCCGCGGCCGCGACGCAGATCCCGGTGCAGCGCGTCGGCACGCCCGACGACATCGCCAACCTGGCGTCGTTCCTGGTCAGCGAGGGGGCCGGGTTCGTATCCGGCCAGGTCATCTACGTCGCCGGCGGACCGAAGGACTGAGCAGCGTGCGCGAATTCGACAACCTCGACGCCTTCGCCGCCGCGGTCGGCGAGCACCTCGGGTACAGCGAGTGGCTGACGGTCACCCAGGAGCGGGTCAACCAGTTCGCCGACGCCACCGACGACCACCAGTGGATCCACGTCGACGAGCCGATGGCGGCCGCGGGCCCGTTCGGCGGCACCATCGCCCACGGCTTCCTGACGCTGTCGCTGCTCTCGGCGTTCGGCCCGAAGATCTACAAGGTCAACGGCATCAAGATGGGCATCAACTACGGCCTCAACAAGGTCCGCTTCCCGCAGCCGGTGAAGGTCGGCTCGAAGGTGCGCGCCGGGGCCGAGCTGGTGGAGGTCACCGACATCCCGGGCGGCAAGCAGGCGGTGTCGAAGTGGACGGTCGAGATCGACGGCGAAGCGAAGCCCGCTTGCGTCGCCGAATGGGTGACGCGGTTCCTCGCGTGACACCGATGAGCAGCGGCACTTTCGCGTGAAAGTGCCGCTGCTCACCTCCCTGTACGTCATACCGACTAGTCGGTATGCTCCCCTGCACGAAGCTTGAGGAGGCTGGATGAACCCGACCGACCCGCCGGGCCTGGACCTGGGCCGCCTGCGCGCCCACCTGGACGCGCACCGGCCCGGCCTGGTCGCCGGCGAGCTGACCGCGGACGTCGTGGAGGGCGGCCGGTCCAACCTCACCTACGTGGTCGGCGACGGCCGCTCGCGCTGGGTGGTGCGCCGCCCGCCGCTCGGGCACGTGCTGCCCACCGCGCACGACATGACGCGCGAGTTCCGGGTGATCTCCGGCCTGCGCGACACCGCCGTGCCGGTGCCCGAAGCGATCCTGCTGTGCGAGGACGCGGACGTCATCGGGGCGCGGTTCTACGTCATGAGCTTCGTCGAGGGCACGCCGTACCGGACCGCGGACGAGCTGGCGGAACTCGGCGAAGACCGCACGCGGGCCATCGCCGACGCCCTGGTCGACACGCTCGTCGACCTGCACGCCGTCGACCCGGCCGCGGTCGGGCTCGGCGACTTCGGCCGCCCGGAGGGTTTCCTGGAGCGGCAGCTGCGGCGGTGGAAGAAGCAGCTCGACGCCTCGCGCAGCCGCGACCTCGACGGCATCGAGGAACTGCACGACCGGCTCGCCGCGGCGGTGCCGGTCTCCGGGAAGCCGTCGATCATCCACGGCGACTACCGCCTCGACAACGTCCTGGTCGACGCCGGCGACGAGATCTCCGCCGTGCTCGACTGGGAGATGTCGACGCTCGGCGACCCGCTGACCGACCTCGCGCTGCTGGTGGCCTACGCCGAGCGCGACAAGGTGTCGCTGCAGTTCGTCTCCAACGCCAGCTCCGCGCCCGGCTACCCGACGACCGACGAGGTCGTGCGCCGCTACGCCGAACGTTCGGGCCGGGACGTCTCGCAGCTCAACTGGTACGTCAGCTTCGCGTTCTTCAAGCTGGCCGTGATCCTGGAAGGCATCCACTACCGCTACACGCAGGGCAAGACGGTCGGCGCGGGCTTCGAAGGCGTCGGGGCCGGTGTCCCGCTGCTCATCTCGCACGGCAACGAGATTCTCAAAGAGGAGAAGTAAATGGACTTCGCGTTCGACGAGAAGACCGAGGAGCTGCGCGGGAAGCTCCTCGAGTTCATGGACTCGCACATCTACCCCGCCGAGCCCGTGTTCGAGCGGCAGCTCGCCGAACGCGACGACCCGTGGGCCATCCCGCCGGTCATGGACGAGCTGAAGGCCGAGGCCCGCAAGCGCGGCCTGTGGAACTTCTTCCTCCCCGGCGACCACGGCGCGGGCCTGACGAACCTGCAGTACGCGCCGCTGGCGGAGATCACCGGCCGCAGCATCCGGCTCGCGCCGACCGCGCTCAACTGCGCGGCCCCGGACACCGGGAACATGGAAGTGCTGGCCATGTTCGGCAACGACGACCAGAAGAAGCAGTGGCTGGAACCGTTGCTGAACGGCGAAATCCGCTCCGCGTTCGCGATGACCGAACCCGACGTCGCCTCCTCCGACGCCCGCAACATCGAGACCGCGATCCGGCGCGACGGCGACGAGTACGTCATCAACGGCCGCAAGTGGTACATCTCCGGCGCGATGAACCCGGCGTGCCAGATCTTCATCGTGATGGGCAAGACCGACCCGGACGCCGCGCCGCACAAGCAGCAGAGCATGATCCTGGTCCCCCGCGACACCCCGGGCCTGACGGTCAAGCGCGGCATGCACGTCTTCGGCTACGACGACAGCGACCACGGCGGCCACGCCGAGGTGCTGTTCGAGGACGTCCGCGTGCCGGTCGAAAACCTGATCGCCGGCGAGGGCGACGGCTTCGCGATCGCCCAGGCCCGGCTCGGCCCGGGCCGGATCCACCACTGCATGCGCGCCATCGGGATGGCCGAGCGCGCGCTGGAACTGATGTGCCGCCGCGCGATTTCGCGCGAGGCGTTCGGGAAGCCGATCGCGCAGCAGGGCGTCGTGCAGGACTGGATCGCCGAATCGCGCGTGAAGATCGAACAGCAGCGGCTGCTGGTGCTCAAGACCGCGTGGCTGATGGACACCGTCGGCAACCAGGGCGCGCACACCGAGATCCAGGCGATCAAGATCTCCACGCCGATCACCGTCGAGTGGATCCTCGACAAGGCCGTCCAGGTGCACGGCGCGGGCGGCGTCAGCCAGGACTTCCCGCTGGCCGCCATGTGGGCGGGCAACCGCACGCTGCGGCTGGCCGACGGGCCGGACGAGGTCCACAAGCGGTCCCTGGCCCGGCGTGAGCTGAAGAAGTACCTCTCGGAGGGCGCGAAGTGACTGTCACGGCCGAAGACCTGACCCGCCAGGCGACCGAGTTCCTGGCGTCGCACGACCCCGCGTCGACGGACCGGCTGGAGTTCCTGCGCGCCCGGTTCGACGCCGGGCTCGCGTGGATCCACTTCCCCGCCGGTCTCGGCGGGCAGAACGCGCCGCGCGCGCTGCAGTCCGTTGTGGACGGTGTGTTCGCGGACGCGGGCGCCCCGGACAACAACCCGCGCCGGATCGGCATCGGCCTCGGCATGGCCGCGCCGACCATCCTCGCCTTCGGCACGCCGGAGCAGCGCGAGCGCTACCTGCGTCCACTGTGGACCGGCGAAGAGGTGTGGTGCCAGCTGTTTTCCGAGCCCGGTGCCGGCTCCGACCTCGCCGCGCTGGGCACCCGCGCCGTCCGCGACGGCGACGACTGGATCGTCACCGGCCAGAAGGTGTGGACGTCGGGCGCGCACGAGTCGCAGTGGGCGATCCTGGTGACGCGCACCGACCCGGACGTGCCGAAGCACCAGGGCATGACGTACTTCCTGTGCGACATGACCGCGCCCGGCGTCGAGGTCCGGCCGCTGCGCCAGATCACCGGCGAGGCCGAGTTCAACGAGGTCTTCCTGACCGAGGTCCGGATCCCGGACAGCCAGCGCCTCGGCGCGGTCGGCGAGGGCTGGAAGGTCGCGCAGACGACGTTGATGAACGAGCGCGTCGCGATCGGCGGGCACGTCCAGCCGCGCGAAGGCGGGCTGATCGGGATCGTCGCGAAGACCTGGCGCGAACGGCCGGAGCTGCGCACGCCGGAGCTGCGTGACCGGCTCGTGCAGCGCTGGGTCGAGGCGGAGACGCTGCGGCTGGCCGGCACCCGGCTGCGCCAGCAGCTGACGGCGGGCGCGCCCGGGCCGGAGGGCTCGGCCATGAAGGTCGCGTTCTCCGAGCTGAACCAGGCGCTCACCGGCCTCGAGGTCGAGCTGCTCGGCGAAGAGGGCCTGGCGTACGACGACTGGTCGTTCCGGCGCCCGGCGATCGTCGACTTCACCGGCCGCGAAGCCGGCTACCGCTACCTGCGCGCGAAGGGCAACTCCATCGAGGGCGGCACCTCGGAGGTCCTGCGCAACATCATCGCCGAGCGCGTGCTGGGGCTGCCCTCGGAGCCGCGTGTCGACAAGGACGTCGCCTGGAAGGACCTCCCCCGATGACTGACCTGCTGTATTCGGACGTCGAGGAAGACCTGCGCGCTTCGGTCCGGGACCTGCTGAAGGACAAGGCTTCGGCCGAGGCGCTGCTCGCGCGCGTCGAGACGGCCGAGGGCTACGACCTGAAGCTGTGGCGCACGCTGGCCGAGGAGGTCGGCGTGGCCGGGCTGGCCGTGCCCGAGGAACTGGGCGGCCACGGCGCGTCGGCCCGCGAGGTCGCCGTGGTGGCCGAGGAACTGGGCCGCAGCGTGGCGCCGGTGCCGTTCCTGGGCAGCGTCGTGCTGGCGACGACGGCGCTGGTGGCCGTCGGTGCCCGCGACGTCGTCGGCAAGCTCGCGACGGGGCAGGCGATCGGCGCGCTGGCCGTCCCGCTGACGACGGCGCCGGGCGCGGGCTTCCCGTCGTCGGTGACCGCGTCGCCCGAAGGCAAGTTGAGCGGTCGGGTCGGGACGGTCGCCGACGCGTCGGTGGCGGACCTGCTGGTCGTGCCGGCCGCGGGGCCGGACGGGCCCGCGTTGTACGTCGTCTCCGCGGCGGACGTGACGGTGTCGGAGCTGACCTCGTTCGACCTGACCCGGCGCGTGGCCGACGTGTCGCTTTCGGACGCGCCGGCCGAGCTGGTCGCGTCCGGCCCGGAGGCGGCCGCGGCGCTGGAGCAGGCGCTGCTGTTCGGGGCGGGCATCCTCGCGTCGGAGCAGACGGGCGTCGCCGAGTGGGCCCTCACCGAAACGGTGGCGTACCTGAAGGGCCGCTACCAGTTCGGCCGCCCGGTCGGCGGGTTCCAGTCGCTGAAGCACCGGTTGGCGAACCTGTACACGGACCTGGTCCTCGCCCGCGCGGCGGCCCGCAACGCGGCGGACGCCCTGGCCACGGCCACCGACGTGCCGATCTCGGTGGCCGTCGCCCAGGCCCGCAACGCGCCGATCGCGGTGCGCGCCGTCGAGGAGGCCATCCAGCTGCACGGCGGCATCGGGATGACGTGGGAGCACCCGGCGCACCTGTACCTGAAGCGCGCCAAGGCGGACGAACTCGCGCTGGGCACGCCCGGCCGGCACCGCGCCCGCCTGGCGGACCTGGTGAACCTGCCCGCGTGACGCCCGTTCGTGAAGGCCACCTCGTTCCGCGAGGTGGCCTTCACGGCTGGTAGAAACGGGCTGACCGATTTCCGCCGTTCCCCGGGAGCGCGATGACCACCAGCCCGGCCGGCTCGGTGGAATCCCAGCTCCACGCTTCGGTCACCCAGTTCGCCGGCCCGGCCCGCGCCGTCGCGACCGGGATCATCGGCGTCTTCGGCGTGCTCGCCACCCCCGGCGGCGCGCTCCCGCTGGCGTTCGCGCTGCTCGCACTGACGTTCGGCGCAGGTGTGGCCGACGTCCTGGCCGGGCCGCGCACGTCGTTCGCGCTGTCGGTGCTGCGTGCGGGGGCGGTGTGCGCCGCTCAGCCGTGGCTCACCTCGGTGCCCGGCGAGGCGAGCCAGTGGGCGCTCAACGTCCTGACGATCACCGCGATCACGTGGCAGTGGGAGCACCCGCCGCGGCTCACCGCGCCGGCGCTGGTGGCGCTGCTGGCCACCGGGACCGTCGCGGGGGTCGGTCCATGGCTGCCGGTGGTGGCACGGGTGGTGGTGGAGACGGTGCTCGCGCGCCTGGCGTACGTGCTCCTGGCCCGCGCTGCCGCCCGGACGGACTCCGCCCGCGCCGAGCAGGCGGCGGTCGAGCAGGCAGCGGCCCTCAGCCGCGACCGCCGCCGCCGCGAGCGCGAGTACCTCGCCCTCCTGCACGACACGGCGTCGGCCACGTTTCTCGCGGTCGCCTCGGGCGCCACAACCGACCCGGCGGCAGTCGCCGGTTATGCGGCCCACGACCTGGCCATCCTCACCGGCGCCGAAGGCCCGGTCGACCTCGAAGCCGGGCTGCGCATGGTGTCGACGGGGCGGGCGCTGCCGGTTTTCGCGGAGTGGGAGCCGGTTCCCCAGGTCCCGGCTTCGGCGGCGCTGGCGTTGGTGCGGGCGGCGGAGGAGGCGCTGCGCAACGCCGAGCGCCACTCGGGCGCGGAGTCGGTGACGCTGCGGCTGGCGCCGGTGCCGGGTGGGGTCTCGGTGACGGTGGCGGACGGAGGTGTCGGCTTCGAGCCGGCGGAGGTGCCGTTGTCCCGGCGAGGGGTGCGGGGATCCGTGGTGGAGCGGATGCGGGCGGCGGGTGGTACGGCGGAGGTCGCGTCACGGCCTGGGGCGGGGACGACGGTAACGTTGCGGTGGTCGGCCGAGGAACCGGCGGCCCCGGGGTCCGCGG
>NZ_JAAGNB010000967.1:0-34707 GCF_010550475.1 Amycolatopsis sp. SID8362 | reverse complement strand
CGCCGCCACAGGCGTCGGCGGCGGCGGCAGCGGCAGCCGCGGCATAGGCGCCGCCGGCGGCAAAGTCACGATCGGCAGGGGCGCGGTAGTGCAGGCAACCTCGGGTCCTGGCGCGAGTTCGGTCGTCGGCAGCAACGGCGGCACCCCGTACGGAACGGTGTCCAACAGCGGCACACTAACCCTGACCGGGAACCAGACCAACTACGGAACCCTGACGAACACCGCAACCGGGCTGATCACCGTCAACACCCGCATGGCCGGCACCGGCCAGGTGACCAACGACGGCACAATCCGCCTCGCCAACGGCGCGTTCGTGTTCTACGAAGAAGCACACATCGAGCATCACGCGTTCCTGGTCGGTTACTCACCCAGCCGGCCGAACAGCCCATCGCAGGTACTCGCCGCCACCTACGATGCCGCCCAGGTTCCGCTGCCCGCACCGCCGGCCGGGCAGGCGTGGTACAGCACCAAGACCTGCATCGGACAGCAGGTCGTGGATAAAAGTACGGACCT
Organism: Amycolatopsis sp. SID8362; assembly: GCF_010550475.1. Taxonomy (NCBI): domain Bacteria; kingdom Bacillati; phylum Actinomycetota; class Actinomycetes; order Pseudonocardiales; family Pseudonocardiaceae; genus Amycolatopsis; species Amycolatopsis sp. SID8362. Next base: position 34,194 of record NZ_JAAGNB010000967.1, on the reverse strand, counting down.
GCCGGCGGTATTCGGATCACAGACAGCCAGCCCCGACACCGACGACGCCGCCTCCGGGACATTGAAGCCGAACGTGACCCTCTACGCCAAGGCGAAAGCGGCAGTCACCTTCGACGCCACCGGCGGATCCCCCACCCCGTCGGCGCAGACTGTCGTTTCGGGGTGCACCGCCACCAAGCCCGCGGCGCCGACCCGGACCGGGTACACCTTCGACGGCTGGTCCAGCACCAAGGACGGCTCCCCGTACGACTTCAGCACGCCGGTGACCAAGGACCTGACCCTGTACGCGCACTGGACCGCAGCGGCGGACCTCACAGTCGGCCTCAGCGCCACGGCCGGCCAGTTCCTCCTGCCCGACCTGAAGTTCACCGCCACCACTGGCAACAACGGACCCGGCACAGCCGACAACACCAGCCTGCACATGACCTACCCCAGCGGACTCGGCAACGTCACACCCGATGACCGCGCTGCCTGCACCGTCGACACCAGCACCCGCACCATCACCTGCGACCTCGGGAGCCTCCCCACAGGCACCAACAGCACCCACACCGTGACCTTCCAGGCCGAGCTCCTCGCCCTCGGAACACAAACCGTCACCGCCACCGTCAACAGCACCACCCCTGACCCCAACTTCGCCAACAACACCGCCAGCGCAAGCTGTACCGTGGTCGCTCGGCTTAGTGCCACCTGCTAAACCACAGAAACCACGAGAATCCTCCTTCCCGCTGCCAGCAATCTCGACAGTCGCCGGCAGCGGGAAGGAATTGAAATTGTCGAGGCACTCTTACCCGCAGGCACGGCTTTCAGTGATCATCCGGGCGTCGAGTCCTGATGATCACGTGCGAGAGCCGTGCCTGCTCCCGCATCATCCCTGATTCCCGCCGCACTGAACCAACCGACCCACACACCGGGTCTGCTTGAGGGCCCGGCGCATGCACTGCGCCAGGTCGCTGACCTGCGTGAACACCTCGCCTCGGTGCCCGATCCGCGGCACCGAGGCGAGACACGGCACACGATTACGGCGACCCCGCTGATCGCTGCGGCCGCCGCGCCGACGGAGACGCGCTCGTTCACTACGATCGGCAAATGGGCCGCTGACCTGCCGCAACATCTCCTGGCCGCGGCCGAAGCACGCATCGACCGGCAACGCGGCGTCTATCGTGCTCCCGGTCAAGCCACCTTGCGGCGAGTGCCGGGATTGATCGGTGGAGACGCGCTCGATTGCACGATCGGTACCTGGCCGGCCGACCAGGACGATGATGCTCGGACGATCGCGGTGGACGGCAAAAACCTCCGCGACACCTGCGATGACACGACCAAAGGCGGTGTGCACCTCCCGGCGCCGATGACCCACGACAACGGAATCGTTGTGGGTCAACGAGAAGTAGACGGAAAGAACAACGAAATCACCCGTTTCCAGCCGTTGCCGTCCACAATGGACACGGCTGGGGTTGTGGTGACCGCCGACGCTTTGCACACTCAACGTGCGCACACCCGCCACCTCGTCGAGAAACTCGGCACGGACCACGTGCTGACAGTGAAGGAGAATCAGCCGCCCTGTTCGCGCGGCTCGACGCACTGCCCTGGGCGGAAATCCCTGTGCGCACAAACAAAATACGGGACATGGCCGTGTCGAGCGACGCTCGATCCAGGTGCAAGCCGCGCCGGAGGGAATTGGATTTCCGCATACAGCCCAAATATTCCTGATCGAACGCTACGTCGCCGACGCCACCAGCGGGACCGACAGCGCGGGCGCCATCCTGGGCGTGATCAGCCTGGATGTTTCGCGTGGCTGACGTGCTGGCTTGATCGGCTTCGGGTTGGGTTTCAACGGCGCCTTGTGGTCCGCGGGCATGATTGGCGGCCCGTTCAGCGGGCTGGCTGCCAAGTTCCACGGGCCCAGTGAGGTGATCTCATCAAGATCGAACCAGTTCGGGTCGGCTGCGCCGGTTCCGTGTGGTGGCAAGGGGATCCGGTGTGAAGACGGGCGTGGAGTCCCTGGTAGAAGAACGCTCACCACAAGTGATCTTCGCCCGAAGGACTCCACGTGATCGCCTATCGTGCCATGCTCGACGTGCCGTGTGCACTCGCCCAGTACCTCAGCCGGTTGCTGAACGCCGAGCGCCGCGAGCGCGGCACCCGACGCCGCAGCCGCGCACTGACCTGCTTCCGGCAGGCCGTGTTCGGGTTGCGCTGGTTCCGGGAGGACCGGGACGTATCCGCGCTGGCGCGAGACTGCGGCATCTCCCGGGCGACCGGGTACCGCTACCTGGACGAGGTCATCGAGGTACTCGCCGGCCAGGCCCCGGACCTGCACGAGACGTTGCAGCGCGCCAAGGACGGCGGTCTGACTCACCTCGTCCTGGACGGCAAGCTGTTCTCCGCCGACCGCGTCGGCGAGAAGACCACCAGCGTCAAAGGTGAGCAGATCGACGCCTGGTACTCCGGCAAGCACCGCGAACAGGGCGGCAACGTCCAAGCCCTGATGGAGCCCGACGGGTTCCCGCTGTGGCTCTCGGAGGTCGAACCCGGCTCCACCCACGACATCACCGCAGCCCGGGAACACGTTCTCGGCGCCTTGTACTGGGCCTACTCCCACCTCGATCTGCCCACCCTGGCTGACCGGGTCGATGGGGCGGGTCGGGGCGTGTGGTGACAACGCTGCGATGGAGTCGTTCTTTTCGTTGCTGCAAAAGAACGTTCTCGATACCCGCCGGTGGCGCACGCGGGAGGAGCTCCGGTTGGCGATCGTGTCCTGGATCGAGACGAAGTACCACCGCAAACGCCGGCAACGGGGGCTGGGCAAGCTCACCCCGGTCGAGTTTGAGGCCATCTACACGGCCACGTCAGCGGCCTGAAAACAGTCAGCTCCGGTGTCAACCGAAGCCTGGGCAGACCCCCTGCTATTTCCGTCCTGGGCGGTTAGCGAATTACCGTCCGCAGTGGATGATGGCCGAAGTGGCGAGTAGAGGTGCAGTCGATGTCGTAGTCGACACGATAGAAATGTTTGGCCAAAAGGGCAATTTCGGTGCATAAACCGTTTCCGGTGGCTACCGTTGGCGCGACTGGTCGCATTTAGTGACGAGCTGATGGCGACTAACCCACTCGAATGGGTGATGTGCCGTCTTGGGGTACACTCATTGTCGTAGTTTCCCTTCATGGCGAGGTGTTACCGCTCTGGGCTGCCTGTCGGCATTCTGCTAGGTTCCGCTCGTTCCTCGCTTGACGTCGAGCCTGATCGGCGCCGTGGCGCCGGTTGCCTACGCGACTGTCTCTGTTCTTCGAAGGGAAACTTCATGCGTTTATCAGCGTTGCGCGCCGCCGGTGTGGCGGGGCTGGCCGCGGCCGGGCTGTTCGCGGCCGCCGTCCCGGCCCAGGCGGCCCAGGTCGCCGGGACCGGCTCTGCGTATGGCGCCTCGACCACTATCACCTTGGCTTCCGGCGTGAACGTCTCTTCCGGCCAGCTGGCGCCGACCAGCACCGATAGTCCGGGCACTAACAGCGTGGTCGGCAACAGCCTCGTGGGCGACGTGGCCCTGCTCTTGACCGTCGACACCGTCACCAGCACCTCGGAGATCGACGCATCCAACAACGTCACCGAGTCTGGCGGGGTCACGAAGTTGGCTTCGCAGGCGCTACCGCTGACCGCTGAAGTGCTCACAGCGAAGTGCACCGCCAAGGCCGCCGACGTCACCACCACCAACCCCGGTGGCCTGACCGGCTCGTCGACGATCACCGGCCTCACCTTCTTCGGCCAGGCAATCACCCCGACTGGCGAAGTGAACCAGTCGCAAACCATCGCGGGCGTCGGAACGATCATCCTGAACGAGCAGACCACCGATCCGACGGACCAGAGCTTGACGGTGAACGCGCTGCACATCAAGATCGACCCGAATATCGACCCGACCGGCGCCACCTCGGGTGACATCATCCTGGGGTCGGCCACCTGCGGCACCTACCTGGCGCCCGCGGCGCCGACGACGACACCGACGACGGCGCCAAACCCGACGACGGCGCCGCCGACGACGCCGACGACGCCGGGCGGGGACTCGGGGAGTGGTTCGGGCACGGGCACGGTTGTGCCTGAGGGTGCCCCGGAGACCGGTGACGGCTCCGAGGCTGCGGTGACCGCGCCGTGACACGTCCCCGTCCCCGCCTGTTCGCACTGCTGCTGACCCTGCTCGCCGGGCTGGTTCTGGCCGGCTGCGGGGCATCACAACAGGACACAGCCCCGGCCCCGGCCCCGGCGCCGTCGCCGGTCGCCGCCCAGAAGCCGGTCGCGGAGCCGGTCTCGATCGACGTGCCGAGCATCGACGCGCACTCGACGCTGGTGCCGCTGGGCCTGAACCAGGACAAGACCGTGCAGGTACCGCCGGTGGACCAGCCGCTGCAGGCGGGCTGGTACCGGCTGGGGGCCATGCCGGGGCAGGTCGGTCCGGCGGTGGTCCTCGGGCACATCGACGGCAACCACAAGAAGGGCATCTTCTGGCGGTTGCACGAGATGAAGCAGGGTGACCAGGTCGTGATCGGCCGCAAGGACGGGTCGAAGGCCACGTTCACGGTCACCAAGGTCGACCAGGTCGCGAAGAAGGAATTCCCGACCGAGGCGGTCTACGGCAAGACGGCCGGCTCGGAGATCCGGTTGATCACCTGCGGTGGCGCGTTCGACGCGGCCAAGCACAGCTATCTCGACAACATCATCGTCTACGGCACACTCAACACCTGACCTGCCGATCGCGGTACGGGGCCTCGCCGATGCGCATCTGGGCGCAACGACGAGGCCCTTCCTCGTTGTGCCTGTCCGGCAACAAGGTCGGCCGATCAGGCTGCGACGAGGCGACACCCGTCACCCGGTCCACCGCAGCAGCCGCCAGCTTCGTTCACAGCCTCAAAGACCAGCGGCCACGGACCGCGAACCACCGGACGACATCTGAGTGATCGTCGAAGTGTCGTGGCGAAACCATTCGGCCGGAGGTATCGGATGCGGTGGTCGAGCCTGGCGGGCGGTGGCCCGTGGGCGCCGCCACTGGCCCCGATGGGCCGCTGCTCAGCGGACCTATTTCCGCGGTGTTCACCGGCGAACTCGAGGAGGCGGCCGTCCGGTGCTGGGCGGTCGTGGCGGGTCGCCGCCGACTCGCTGGAGTTTGTGCGTGCCCGTTTGATTCCCTTTACGGTTGGGCTGGTTCCCCGTCGGCTTCGCTCGCGGATAATTCGCTGTAGTGGTCCGGAGCGGCGAAGCGGGAACTTCTTGAAAATGATTCGCGTTTTTCTCGGAAACAAGGCAACGGGCGAGCCGATCGACGTGCCCGTGGCGGTGCGTGGAGCGGCCGTCGGGTTCAGCGTGCTCATCGTGGGCGGTCTTGTTCGGCCGGTGGTCAGGTCGTGGGCGCCGGTGCTCGGAATCTGGTGGATTCCGCTGGTGACCGTCGTGGCATTCGCCGTTGCGTCGTGCCGGATCGGCAAGGCGGCCCTTCCTGCCGTGCACGGTGCCGTCGCCGCGCTGTGCAGTTACCTGCTGGCGTTTCCGTTTTCGCTGTTCGTGCCAGCTGGGCGAGATCCCGTCCAGATCCTCCTGATCGCGCTGATCGCCGTGCTGACCGGAAGTCTCGTCGGGTTCCTGCGCGGTCTGATGCGTGCGTAGCGGCGCCGTGCGGGTGCGTGGCAGTTTGCCGGAAGCTTCGCCGAGGAGCGCACCACGACGACGCCGGCAGCCGCACGTCGAGGCCGGGAACAGCGGCCGTTCCCGGAGCCGTCGTAGCGTGTCCGCTCCGGCAAGCCGGCGAGATGGTTCAGCCGATGGGCGACGTCTCTACCTGGACATCGGGCGGGAACCTCTTCTCCCTCTTCTGTCGTCGCCGGGGTCATGGGGCCGACGATCATCGCGGACCTCGGCGCCCGCCGTCGATCCCGTCCGGACCTTCGTCGAGCGCATTCCGTGTACCAGCGTGGGCAAGTTCGACAAGAGGCTGCTGCGTGACGACCAAGCGGAAGGCCGATTGAAAGTCGAGACCCCTTGAATGAGCCAGGTTGGACGGCCACGCCACGGGTCGGCGTTGTACTCGTCGTGACCGTCTGCGGGTGTGTGGTCCACGCCGCGCGGACGAGGTGCGGGGCGGCACGCCGCTGAGGCAAGAGTTCCGGCCTGCCAAGTAGGCTTGATGGGCCGTGGTTTCCTGCCGGGCGGATGGGAAGGCGACGCCCCTCCAACATCTGACCTCGGCTCCGGCACGGAACCGATTCCGTCGCCTCGCACATGTTCGTCCGGAAAGGACACCACTGGTGGGAGATCCGGAGTCAATCGCCAGACGTACCCGATTTGCTTGCCCCCGCAGCCCTGCTTGCAGTGCTCCATGGGAACGTGCGATTGCCTGAATGGGCCATCGCTTCGGGTTGAATTCAGGCCGTTCATGGCGAGTGGGTACCGTCCGCCCATGACCCTCCCCGCACCCAGCCGCCGCTTCACAGCAACCGCCAGCCGACTTGCCGCCGTGTCCGCCGTCGCGCTCGGCGGGGCCAGTGTGCTCGCCGCGCCGACGGCTAACGCGGCACCGGCCGAATGCAAATCCACAACGCAGAACTTCGCCTACACCGGCGGCCTGCAGACCTTCACCGTCCCGGCCGGCGTGACCCAGATCGACATGACGGTCGCCGGCGCCGTCGGCGGCTCCGGCACCGGCCCCGGCGGCCGAGGCGCAGTGATGACGGTCGAGCACGTCCCGGTGAACGCGGGCGCCCCACTCACTGTTCTCGTCGGAGGCGTCGGCGCCAGTAGAAGTTCGGTCTCCCAAGTCGGCGGCGGCGGCGGATCGTTTGTCTACACCGCACCAACGTCCGCGGGCCTGCTTGCCGCCGCCGGCGGCGGCGGCGGCGGAGAAGGCGCCAACGGCGGTGTTGCCGGGAGGGACGCCTCGACCACAACGTCAGGCTCCGCCGGCAGCGGAAGCTTCGGCGGCGTCGGCGGCGATAATGGCACCGGCGGCGAAGGCGGCGGCAACGGTGGCGCTGGTGGTGGCGGCGGACTTCTCAGCAACGGCGGCAACGGCGTCGACGTCTTGTCCGGCGGTGGCGATGGTGGCAAGGCTGTCGTCAACGGCGGCGGCGGCGGTGGTGGCAACGGCGGCGGCTTCGGCGGCGGTGGCGGCGGCAGCGCCGGTGGTGGTGGTGGTGGCGGCGGCTACAGCGGTGGCGGCGGCGGTTCCGGTGGCGGTAACTACCTCGACGCTGGTTCTGGCGGTGGCGGGGGTTCCTACAGCGTCGTAACACCGGCCTCGGCTGCCGCGACGAACACCGGCAAGGGCTACGTCGCGTTCACCTATATCGCGCCGGTCACGGTGAGCTTCGACTCCCAGCACGGCACTGCCACGGCAGCGGAAACCGTCTCCTGCGGCGCAACCGTCGCGCAGCCGAGCGCGCCCACTCGGTCCGGGTACACCTTCGCCGGCTGGTACACCGAGGCCGAGGGCGGCACGCCGTACAACTTCGCCACGCACGTCACCAGCAACCTGACCTTGTACGCGCACTGGACCCCCGTCACCCCACCCAGCAGCACGACTCCCGCGCCCCCCCCCCACGTCCAACCCCGCGAGCCCGCCACCGGCCCAGCCCGACCCGGGCAGCACCGCGTTGCCCAAGACCGGCGTCGACAACCCGTGGGGCCTCGCCGGCGTCGGAGCCCTGATCGCGTTGATCGGTCTCGGACTCGTCGTCGTCAGTCAGCGCCGCAGCCATCGCCGGAGTCGTTGACCCCGGGCGGTCACGACCGCCCACGGCGCCCAAGGACCGCGCCGCGCACTGCCCTGTCGTGTGATGCGGACACGACCCGAACGCAAGGAGAAAGCAGCCGCGACGAGGTTCGGATCCATAGCGCTGACCAGGCGGGTGCTGCGAACCGCGGCCGGTGCGCTGCCGGTGGGCCAGGCAGAGCACCGGCCACGGAGCCGACGCCGCGAACTCCGAACAGGTGGGTGCGTCCAGTGCCCGGTCCTCCATTGCCGACCCCAGCTCACGAACTCGTCACTCCGCAACCCTTGTCCGGAATGGACAGTCTGTTGGCCCCCGGGTGCCATCGTTGGCCCATACGGACCAGCGCACAGCGGAGATAATTCCGCAATGTTCAGCGTCGAACGTGAAGAGGCGGGAATTCCGTGAAAAGGACTCGTGACCGGACCGCGGCCAAGCCGGCCTCCTGGATCGAGCGGATCGACGCGCCCGTGGCGGTTCGCGGTGCGTCGACCGGGTTCAGCGTGCTCGTCGTCGGCGGCCTGGCGCAGCCGCTGGCCGCCGCGTGGGTGCCGATGTTCGGCGCCGGATGGCTTCCGCTGGTGGCGGTTGTGGCGTTCGTCGTCGCGTCGCGCCGGATCGGGACCGCGACCCTGCCCGCGCTGCACGGTGGCGTCGCGGCTTTGTGTGCTTACCTGCTGGCGCTCCCGCTCGCGTTGCTCGTTCCCGCGGGGCGCGATCCGGGGCAGATCGCCCTGACCGCCGTTACCGCCGTGCTGACCGGCGGCGTCGTCGGTTTCCTGCGTGGCCGTTCGCGTTTCCACACGCGCGAGTAGCGGCGCCGCACGACTTTCCACCCGGTGCGTGGCGATTCGCGGGAAGCCTCGTTCATCAGATGAGTCCCCGTGCCGACGAACCGACTCCCCAAGCCTGCCGAGGAGCGCACCATGACGACGCACGCAGCCGCACCGCCGAAACCGAAAGGACAGGCACGGCGCACGGCCGGTCGCCGGTCGGCCGCCGCGCGTCCGCTGGCCGAGGCCGGCGAGATGGTCCAGTTCATGGGCGACGTGCTCTACTCGGCGATCCGGCACCCCGTCGGCTACTGGGGCGAAGTGCGTGACCAGATGTTCCAGACGCTCAAGCTGTGCTGGCTCCCGATGATCATCTCGACCACGGCTTTCGGGCTGGGCGCACCGGGGCTGCAGGGCGGCAACATCTTCTCCCTCTTCGGGATTCCGGAACGGCTCGGGTCGTTCTTCATCATGGCCAGCGTCCGCGAGTTCGCGCCGTGGATCAACGCGATGGTCGTCGCCGGCGTCATGGGGACGGCGATCACCGCGGACCTCGGCGCCCGCCGCATCCGTGAGGAGATCGACGCGATGGAGGTGCTCGGCGTCGATCCCGTCCGGACCCTCGTCGTTCCCCGCGTGGTGGCCATGACGCTCATCACCGGCCTGATGGACCTGGTGGCGCTGGCGTTCGGCGTGGTGGGCGGGTACATCGCCGCGGTACCCATTCTCAAGGCGAACAGCAGCGCGTTCTTCGGCAGCTTCTTCGACAACGCGACGACGACCGACATCTGGGCGAGCGTCGTCAAGACCGCGATCTTCGGCCTCATCATCGGCGTCGTCTGCTGCTACAAGGGAATGAACACCGGCGGCGGGCCGATCGGCGTCGGCCGGGCGGTCAACCAGGCCGTGGTGATCGCCTTCGCGGCGATCTGGATCTTCAACGCGGTGTTCACCGCGATCATGCTGGGCCTCAACCCCGACATGCAGGTCTACAAGTGACCGGGGGAGCGCCGAAGCCGGCGGATGTCGAGATCTCGGTCAAGGGCATGGTCACCTCGGTGAAGACCGCCGTCGAGACCGGCGGTGACATCGCCCGGTTCTCCGGCCGGACGATCCGGGCCCTGCCCGACCTCCGGCACTACGCGACCGAGGTCTTCCACCAGTGCGGCGTGCTGATCCTCTCCAGCGGGCTCGTCATCTGGCTCATGCAGCTCGTGATCGGGTACGAGTGCGGGCTGGAGGGCAACTACACGCTCAAGCAGATCGGGGTTCCCCTCTATTCCGGGATCTTCAACGCGTGGTGCGCCATCCGGGAAATGGCGCCGTACATGTGGGGGTACATCTTCGCCGCGAAGGTCGGGTGCGGACTGGTCGCGGAAATCGGCTCCATGCGGATCTCCGACGAGATCGACGCCATGGAGGTCATGGGTGTCAAGTCGCGCAGCTACCTGGTCGGCAGCCGCATCGTCGCGGCGTGGATCGCGATGCCCTTCCTCTACGTCGTCGGGCTCGGGATCATGTACATCGGGGAATTCCTGACCACGGTCAAGATGCTGGGCGGGGTTTCGCCGGGCGGGTACAACTTCATCTTCTGGCTCTACCAGAACCCGCAGGACCTGCTCTTCTCGCTGTGCAAGGTGATGGCGATGGGCACGGCGATCATCTTCGTCGGCTGCTACTACGGCTACAACGCCAGCGGCGGCTCCGTCGGCGTGGGGCGAAGTACCGCGAAGTCGATGATGCTGAACATGGTGCTGATCCACATCATCGGTGTACTGGGAACACAGCTCTTCTGGGGGTTGTCTCCCAACGCGCCCATCGCGAACTGACCGCCCGGCCACCGTCCCCGCGAGGAGAATTCGTTGTCCACATTCGACATTGCCGGCATGCCGACGCAGATCCACAACCACCGCGGCCGGCTGCTGGTCCCTCCGGAAAAACGCACCCACTCGATGGAAGTGCGGAACGTGTCCAAGGCGTTCGGGAGCTTCCAGGTCATGCGCGGCATGAACATCGACTTCGTCGACGACGCCATCACGACGGTCCTGGGGCCGTCGGGCACCGGCAAGAGCGTCCTGCTCAAGCACCTCGTCGGGCTGCTCGAACCCGATGAGGGCGAGATCGTGATCTTCGGTCAGAACCTCTGGCAGATCAGCGAGCAGGAACGCTACGACCTGAGGAAGCGCTTCGGCGTCCTCTTCCAGGACGGCGCGCTCTTCGGGTCGATGAACATCTACGACAACACCGCCTTTCCGCTCCGCAAGCACACCGACATGAGCGAGGCGGAGATCGAACACGTCGTGATGACCCGGTTGACCGAGGTCGGCCTCGAGAAGTCGGTCACCAAGCTCCCCAACGAGGTTTCGGGCGGAATGCGCAAACGTGCCGGCTTCGCCAGGGCACTGGTGCTGAACCCGGACATCGTGCTCTTCGACGAGCCGGACTCCGGTCTGGACCCGGTCCGCACCAGCCTGCTCAACGACCTCATCCTGGACATGCACCGCGAGCACCGGGGCACCTACCTGCTCGTCACGCACGACATCCGCACGGCGCGCAAGGTCAGCGACTACGTCGGCCTGATCTGGAAGGGGCAGGTCGTCCACTACGGCGAGGCCGAAGAGGCGTTCGCGTCGGAAGACCCGTTCGTCCGCCAGTTCCTCGCCGGCGAGTCCGCGGGCCCGCTGGGGATGGACTGACCGATGAAGCGTGCGCTGACGATCGGTGTGGTCGCGGTGGCGGTCCTGGGGGCCGGGACCGCCGCCGCGGCCATGGGCACCGACGACTACCAGGTGGGCGTGCTCCTGGACTCCGCGACGAACGTCGTGCCCGGCGGGACCGTGCAGGTCAACGGGTTCGAGGTCGGCAGCGTCTCGGACATCTCGGTCGAGAGCGGCAAGGCGAAGCTCGTCCTCTCCCTCGAAGGCGACCACGTTCCCCTGCACGACGGCGCGGTGGTGCGGATCGAATGGAAGGCGGCGCTCGGCGAGCGGATGGTGAACATCACCGACGGCCCAGGCGGGAACGCGGCCATCCCCGACGGCGGGCTGATCAAGGGCGAGATGCCGGTGCCGATGGAGTTCGACCAGGTCCTCGCCGCGCTGGACGCACCGACCAGGGCGAAGCTGAGTTCGCTGATCAACCGGCTCGACAGCACGGTCAAGGGCAACGAAGCGGACCTGAACCGGACCGTGCGCTCGGCCGGCCCGGCGGTGGCGGCACTCGGTGAGGTGCTGCGCGGGCTGGGCAGCGACGGACCGGCCATCAAGCAGATGGTCAGCCAGCTGGACACCATGGTGGGCACCCTCGCCGGCCACGAAGCGGACCTGCGCACAGTGGTCGACCAGCTGTCGAAGACGACGTCGCTTACGGCGGAGCAGCACCAGGCCCTCGCCGCTGTGCTCGCCAAGCTGCCGGGAACCCTGCGGACCGCGGGCAAGACGCTGGGGGACGTCCCCGGTGCGGTCGACAAAGCGGTGCCGCTGCTGAAGGACCTCGAGCCGGCCACCGCGAAGCTGCCGGACGTGAGCCGCGACCTGCGTCCGGTGCTGACCGACCTGCGTCCGCTGGTCGCCGAGCTGCGCCCGACGCTGACCGACGCCCAGGCGTTGCTGAACTACACACCGGGACTGCTGGACACCGCGCACGCGACGGTGCCGGGCCTGAACGCCGCGGTCACCGGCCTGCTGCCCGCGCTGAGCTTCCTGCGTCCGTTCACCCCGGAGGCGGCGGGCCTGCTGGCCAACTGGGGCTCGGCGAACGCGAACTACGACAGCAACGGCCACTACAGCCGGATCTTCGTGCAGGCCGGCGCGGGAAGCCTGAACGTCAACCCGGGAATCGTGCCGCCGGGCGTCACCAAGAACCCGACGCCGTTGCCCGGCTCACCGGTCGGCCAGCCCTGGACCGACGCGTTCGGAAGTGGGATTCGATGAGGAACCAGACGCGCCGGCCGTTGTACCGATTGCGGCTGCTCATCGTCGTCGTGGTGGCCTGTGCCGGCGTGACCGGCGGCGCGCTGGGCGCCGCTGACCGGGGCCAGCCCGGCGCGATCACGATCGTCGCCCGGTTCACCGACGCCAGCCCGCTCGTCCCGGGCAACGAGGTCAAGGTCAACGGCGTCAAGGTCGGTCAGGTCGCGGCGATGACCGTGGCCGACGGCGGCAAGGAGGCGGCGGTCGCGCTGAGCCTCGACCCGGCGGCGCTCCCGGTGCACCACGACGCCAAGGTGACGCTCAAGCCGGTGAGCATCCTCGGTGAGCGCTACCTCGACCTGGACCGCGGCACGCCGTCGGCGCCGGTGCTCCAGGACGGCGACACCCTGCCGGCGCGGCAGACCAGCGTCTACACCGACCTGGACCAGGTGCTCAACACCATCGACGACCCCACCGGCCAGTCGCTGGCCGCGCTGGTGACCATGCTCGGCGAAGGCCTGCGGGGCAACGGCCGCAACGCCGACGCCACGATCCAGGCCCTGGCGGGCTCGATGCAGGACACCGACAGCCTGGTGCAGGTCCTCAAGGCGCAGAACGGGCTGCTGACCAGCGTCGTCGACAAGATCGAACCCGTCGCCCAGGCACTGGCCGAGGACAACGGCGCGACCCTGGACGGCCTCCTCTCGGCGGCGCAGACCGCGACCGAGGCGACCGCGAAGAACCGGGAAAAGCTCGAGGCGACGCTCAGCCAGCTGCCGGATACCCTGACCGCCGCCCGGACCACGCTGGGGCAGCTGACCGGGACAGCACAGGCGACGACGCCCGTGCTCCAGTCGATCCGGCCGACGACCGACAACCTCAGCGCGATCTCCGACGAACTCAAGAAGTTCTCCGAGTCGCTCGACCCGGCACTGGCCAGCGCGAAGCCGGTGCTGGAGCGCGCGCAGAGCCTGCTCGACGAAGCCCGCCCGGTGGCCGACGAGCTGAAACAGGCCGGCCCGGACCTGCGGTCCACAGTGGGCGGGGTGCGGCCGGTCGTCACCCAGCTGACCGACAACCTCGGCAACGTCCTGAACTTCATCCGCAGCTGGGCGCTGACCACCAACGGGAGTGACGGCATCTCGCACTACTTCCGCGCGATGATCATCGTCAACCCCGATCTGCTGACCGGGCTCGTGCCCGGCCTCGGCGCCCCGAACCAGGCCCCGGCGCCGACGACCGCGCCGCCGTCCCAGGACGGTGGCGCACCGCCCCTGCCCCTGCCGAGCCTGCCCGGCCTCACGGGCCCGGGCGGCGTCCTGGGCGGGCTGCTCGCTCCGGGCGGGCAGCCCGACGGCAGTGTGACCGGGCTCAGCTCGCAGCAGGAGAGCGGTGTCCTGCAGTTCCTCATCGGTGGAGGTCAGTGATGGCGCGCACGGCCGGGCGCAACCGGAGGTCCCTGCTCATCGGATTCGTGGTTCTCGTCGCGTTCGCGGCATCGGTCGGGGTGGCGATCACGGCGGGCGACGGCCTGCCCGGCCAGCCGACGACGATCGTGAATGCCGCCTTCGCCGACGTGGGCGCCCTGCGCAGCGGCGACGACATCCGCATCGGGGGCGTGCGGGTCGGTCAGGTCGGCGACATCACCCTGACCGGCGACCAGGCGATCGTTCAGCTCAAGTTCGACGGCGACAAGCACATCTACCGCAACTCGAAGGCCGTGACGGCTTCGGTCGGCGCGCGGTCGGCGCTGGGACAGAAGTACGTCGACTTCACACCGGGGACGCCGGACTCGGGCGAGCTGGGCGCGAACGACGTCATCCCGTCGACGAAAACCGAAGGCGCGCAGGAGCTTTCCGACGTGCTGGCGATGCTCGACGAGCCGACCCGCCAGGCGTTGCAGTCGGTGCTCCAGCAGACCGGCGGCGGCGCGGCCGGGCACGAGAAGGATCTCCGGGACGCCTTGGGTGCGCTGCCCGAAGAACTACCGGACCTCGGTACGGTCGCCCGCGCGCTCGCGAAGGACAACGGAACCGATCTGACCGCGATGCTGCGTGCGATCGACAGCCTCGGCGGCCGCTTCGCCGGCCGCCGGCAGGAGATCTCGGACCTGGTCGGCCAGCTGGGAGCCACGCTGGACTCGCTTGCGGTCGATCAGGGGAAACCGCTCGAGGACGTCGTCGACAAGGGGCCGGACACCTTGGCCAAGGTCCGGGGCGCCCTGCAGGCCGTGCGGGGGCCGCTGGCCGACGCCGAGTCCGCGATGTCGTCGCTGCAACCCGGTGCGAGTGCGCTGGGCAAGGCGACCCCGGACGTCCGGAGCGTGCTCCGCGAAGGCGTCCCGCCGCTCGACAAGGTGCCTGGCGTCGCCTGGCAGGCCGAACCCGCGGTCGATGCGCTGACCCAGACCTTCGCCGACGCCCGGCCGCTGGCGCCCGCGGTGCGCGCCGCCGTCGGCTCGGCACACGTGCCGCTGGAGATCCTGGCGCCGTACTCGACGGAGATCGCTTCGTGGTTCTCCTACGCGGCCAACGCGCTCAGCCAAGGTGACGCGGCCGGCCACTTCCTGCGCATCTACCCGCTGTTCAACACCGAGACCTTGACCGGCGCCCTGGGCGCGCTGAAGGACCCGGTTTCGGCACGCAACGCCTACCCCGCGCCGGGGCAGGCGCGACAGGACAAGAAGAGCTCGCTGCTGGGGCCGAGGTGAGGAAGATGGCGTTGCGGATGAAGAACCGCCGGCCGGGCAAGGGCACGCTGTTCCGGTTGGGCGCGCTGTTCGTCGTCGTGGCACTCGTGGCCGGGATCGCCTTGTTCAACAAGGACCGGATCCTCACCACGCTGAAGCCGGGCACCGAACTGACGATCAATTTCGCGCGTGACTACCGGCTCCAGGCGTACACCACGGAAGTGAAGGTGGCCGGCATCCCGATCGGGAAGGTCGTGGACGTCCGGGAAGCGCCGGACGGCTCGGCCGACGTGACGGTCAAGGTGGACGACGACGTGCCCGCCAAGCTCCGCACGGCGCCGTCCGCGGTCATCCGCGCGGCGACGGTGCTGGGCGGGCGGTACTACGTCGACCTCGTCCCCGGTGGCGAGAAGGGCACCTTCGGCGGCGAGATCCCCAAGGAACGCACGCGCGTGCCGGTCGAGCTCGACCAGGTCGTCGACGCCCTGCCGACCGACACCCTCTCGTCGATGCAGAAGGCCGTCGGGAGCCTCGACGGCACCCTGGACGATCGCGGCCGGGCCGCCATCGACCAGCTCCTCGCGGACGCACCAGGGACGCTGGACCCGGCGGGCGACGTGCTCCGCGCCGCGCAGGGCACCCGGCCCCGTCAGGACCTCACCGATGTGGTGACCGGCCTGCAGGGCGCGTCGGCCGCGCTGAACCGGGAACCCGGGCAGCTCGACTCCATCGTCGGGAACCTCGGCAAGGTCAGCACGGTGCTGGGGGAGCGGGCGGGTGATCTCGCCGGGACCCTGCGGGGGCTTCCGGCGGCGCTGGACTCGACCGGCACCGGCCTGTCCCGGCTGGACGGCACGCTGGCCAAGCTGAGCGAGGCCGCCGAGCCGGCGCGGCCGGTGGCCCGCGAGCTGGACGTCGCGCTGCAGCACGCCGGTCCGGTACTGGCGAAGGCACGTCCGCTGGTGACCGACCTGAAGGACCTGCTGACGGACGCGCGGCCGGTCGTCCGGGACCTGGTGCCGGCCGCGCAGGGGCTGACGACCGTGCTCGACGACGTGCGGGGTCCCGTCCTCGACCGGGTGAACGGCCCGATCATGTCGACCGTGCTGTCGCCTTACCGGGGATCCGGTCCCTACGCCAACACGTCCGGCGACCGGCCCCTCTACCAGGAGCTCGGCTACATGTTGTCCAATGTGGACAAAGCGTCGTCGATGACCGACGGCAACGGCGCGGCGATCGCGTTCGAGCCCGGGATCGGTCCCGGGACGCTGGGCGGGCTGCCGATCAGCCTGGAACAGCTGTACGGAAACCTCATGAGGCTCGGACAGCGGCAGGAGGGGCGATGACCCGCGAGCAAAGCCGGATCGGGAAGACCTGGGAGCGCGTCCGCAGCGAGCCGAAGCTCGGCCGGAACGTGCTCACGCTCGCGGTGCTGGTGCTCCTGGGCCTGTCGGTCGGCGGCTACATCATCAGCCGGCAGGGCGCGGGGACGACGACCTGGCCGTGGGAGGACAGGTTCGTCATGCGGGCGGAGTTCGACAACGCCCCCGCCGTCAGCCCCGGCAACGGCCAGGAGGTCCGGATCGCCGGGGTGAAGGTCGGGCAGATCGATTCGGCCTCGGTTTCGGACGGCGGCAAGGCACTGCTCACCCTGTCGATCGACCCGCGGTACAAGGTCTACGACAACGCGCGCACCGTGCTGCGGCCGAAGAGCCCGCTCAACGAGATGTACGTGGAGATCGACCCCGGCGGGCCGCCGGGGAAGGAGATCCCGCCGGACGGCGTGCTCCCGGCGAGCCACTCGCAGCGCCCGATCCAGGTGGACGAGGTGCTCGGGCACCTCGACGGCAACACCCTGAACGCGTTGACCTCCTTGGTGAACGAGTCCGACGCGGCGCTGGCGCACGCCCCCCAGTCGCTCGCCGGCGGGTTGTCGGCGACCGACCGGGTCGCCACCGACCTCAAGCCGGTCGTGACGGCGCTGCAGACACGCAAGGACACCTTGGCCGCGCTCGTCACGGCGTTGGCGCGGATTTCGGCCTCGGTGGGCGGGAACGACGCCCGGCTGGCCGGCCTGGCCAAGAGCTTGCAGGAGACGCTCGGCGCCGCCGCCGACCAAAGCGGACCGCTCAACGCCTCCCTGGCGCAGCTGCCCGACCTCACGAAGCAGCTCAACGAGGCGACGAGCAGTGTGGCCGGGCTGAGCGACCAGCTCGACCCGACGCTCGACAACCTGCGGCGGGCGTCGGGTGAGCTGCCCGGTTCGCTGTCGAAGCTGACGGCGGCCGTGGACCGGGCAGGTGGCCTCGTCGACCAGGCACGCCCGGTCGTGGCGAAGGCGAAACCGGTGGTCGAGGACCTGCGCCCGCTGGTCGGCGACCTCAACGGCGCGCTACCGGACCTGCACGAGGTGACCGGCAGGCTCAACCCGATCACCGCCGCGATCCTGCCGTACCTGAACGATCTCGACGCCTTCGTCTACCAGACGAACTCCCTCACGAGCCTGCACGACGCCAACGGCGGGATCCTGCGAGGCCTGCTCGAAGTCACCCCGAGCAGCCTGGGGATTCCCGGTGTGGGCCCACTGTCCGGCCAGACCCCCCGCTAGGTGGCTGCCATGAGAATTCCGCACTCCGCGATGCCGGTGATCCGGCTGCTGGCGCTCGTTGCGTTCGCCGTCGCCTGCGTCGTGTTCTTCGGGTACCTCTGGGTGAACGCCGGCGGCAAGCTGCCCTTCAGCAGCGCCGGCTACCAGGTCACCGCGACGTTCCCGCGCGTGGCGAACCTCGTGCCCGACTCCGACGTGATGATCAGCGGTGTCCCCGTCGGCAAGGTGGCCGAGATCAAGGACGACGGGGACAAGGCCCAGGTCACGATCCAGCTCGACCGGGAGTACCCCCTGCACCAGGGGGTGACGGCCCAGGTCCGGAACAAGACCCTCGTCGAAGAGACCTTCCTCCAGCTGGCCGACGGAACCGGCCCGGCCCTCGACAGCGGCTCGGCCCTGCCCGCGGACGCGGGAAAGCCGGCGGTCGGCCTCAACGACGTGTTGGCGAGCATCGACCCCACCACCCGGCAGGCGCTGGCGAGCAGTCTCCGGTCACTGGGGATGTCCACGAAGGACAGCCAGGACAGCATCTCCCAGGCGCTGACCGGGCTCGGCGACCTCGGCCGTGAAGGGCAGGGTGCGCTCGCCGCGCTGTCCGCGCAGAGCGAGGATCTCGAGAAGCTCAGCGGGAACGCGGCCGTGCTGCTCGCCGCGCTCGACAGCCGGCAGGGACAGATCGCGCAGCTGGTGCGCGACGCCGACACCCTGACCAAGACGACGGCAGACGGCGGCCAGGACCTCCAGGCCGTGCTGCGCGAGCTGCCGGGCGTCATGGACAAGGCCAGGAGCGCGAGCGACGGGCTGAACCAGCTGTCCGGTTCGCTGGCGCCGGTCGCGAGGAATCTCAACTCCGCGGCGCCGGATCTGAGCCAGGCCCTCGAACAGCTTCCGCAGACCGCGGCCGACCTGCGGGGCATGCTGCCCGCGCTCAACGGCGTGCTCGACCACGCGCCGGACACCCTCGCGCGGGTGCCGGTCGTCGCCGGCGACGCGCACCAGCTGCTGCCGACCCTGAACGTCGCACTGGGTGACGTGAACCCGATGCTGTCCTACCTGGAACCGTACGGGCACGACATCGCCGCGACGTTCAGCAACATGGGGCAGGCCCTGTCCCGGGGTGACGCGAACGGCACGGCGCTGCGGGCGTTCGTCATCCTCAACGAGCAGAGCCTGCGCGGAAACCCGCTCAACCTCAACAACCTCACGCCGCTCGACAAGAGCAACCCGTACCCGGCTCCCGGTCAGGCCGCGCACCCAGGGCCGTTCCAGGGTCAGTACCCGCGGGTGGAGAAGGGACCGAAGTGATCGCGCGCCTCGCCCGCGTCGGATGGCTCCGGGTGCGAGGCCGTCGGCCGACCAAGCGCGGGCTCCTCACCGCACTGGGCGTCGTCGTGGTCGCCGGCTTTGTGCTCGGCGGCCTCGCCCAGGTGCGGATCGAGACGAGCGTGGCCTCGTTCCTGCCCACCGGTGACCCCGTGGTGCGCCAGTTCGAAGCCGAGTCGGGTTCCTTCGGCGGCGATCCGATCGTGGTCCTGTTCGAGTCCCGGAAGCCCCGCGAACAGCTCGACCAGCAGCACCTCCCGGCCCTCGTCGCGCTCGAAGGCGAACTGTCCCGGCTGCCCGACGTCGCGGCGGCGTACGGGCCGGGCACGACGTTGAACCAGATCGCCGGCCGGACGCAGGACCTGCTCGCCGAGCTGTCCGGGCGCCGGGACGCGGTGCGCGGGCAGGCCCAGCAGGGGAAGACCGGGTCGGCCGCGCAGCAGGCAGGCGACGCGGCAGTCGCGGAGTTCGATGCCCGCTACGGTCCCCTGCTGGTGCAGGGCCTGCCCGCCGGGCTCCCGACCTTGCGCAATCCGTCCTTCGTGAACACGGTTGTGTACACCGGCGCCGGGCAGCCGCGCCCGCAGTGGCGCTTCGTCGTGCCTTCCGACCGCGCGACCGCGATCCTCGTCCGGCCGCGGGAGGGGCTGGACCAGCAGGGCACCGACCGGCTGGTCGCCGCGGTGCGCGACGCTGTGGCCGCGGCCAAACCGGACGCGGCGCGCGTAACGGTCTCCGGGGTGCCGGTTCTCGCCGTGGCACTCGGTGAGCAGGTGCAGCGGGAGATCCCGTGGATCGGCGGGACCGCCCTGCTCGCGGTGGCCGCGTGCTTCCTGCTGATCCCGTGGACCACGCGGTGGCGGCGCCGGCTCGTGCCGGTGCTGACGACCGTCGTCGCGATCGGGCTGACCCTGGCCGTGTTCGGCTGGCTCGGCCGGCCGCTGTCGCTGGGTGTCGTCGCCTTCCTGCCCGTACTGCTCGGTGTCGGCAGCTACTACCCGACCTACTTCGCCCAGCAGGCCAGGCGCCGGGTCGTGCTGGTGGTCGCCACGGCGACGGCGGCCGCGTTCGCGATGCTGCTGCTCTCCCCGCTGCCGTTCGTACGCGAACTCGGCTTGGCGCTGTCGATGGGTGTGCTGATCGCCGCCCTCGTCGGCATGCTGCTGGTCCGCGGCATCCACGATCCGGCCGGAGCGGTGACCCGCTCGGAAGAGATCGCGGACGCACCGCGCGCGGGCTCGTCGCCGTTGTGGGCTCGCGTTGCCGCCGGGGTCGTCGCGGCCACCATCGCCGTGGCCGGGTGGGCAGCGCTGCCCCGCTTGCCGCTGGAGAGCGACTTCCAGAGCTTCGCCACCGGCCTGGACGCGCTCGCCGACGCCCAGCACGTCGAGTCCGTCATCGGTTCCTCCGGCGAGGTCGCCGTCGTCCTCAGCGGACGCGACGTGCTCACCCCCGACGCCGTCAAGTGGACCCGCGACGCCCAGGAAAGCATCGTTTCGCGCCACGGTGACCGGATGCGCCCGATCATCTCCCCGCCGACCCTGATGCCGTTCCTCGGGGCGTCGCCCACGGCCGGGCAGATCGCGGCCGGCGTACGGCTGCTGCCGCCCTACCTCACCGGCGCGGTGTTCCGCACCGACCGGACTGCCGCGCTGTCGAGCTTCGGGGTGCGCATGGCGAACCTGGACGAGCTGCGATCGTTGCGCGACGACGTCGTGCGGCACCTGCCCCCTCCGCCGGCTGGGTACCGCGTGGACCTGACCGGCCTGCCGATGGTCGCGGTCCGGGGCAACGAACTCGTCTCCGCCGACCGGCTGCTGACGAACCTGGCGGGGATCCTGGCCGCCGGGGCGGTATTGCTGGTGGCACTCCGCCGCCGCGGTGACGCGCTCCGGGCGCTGGCCGCCGCGATCATCGCGACCGGCGCGGGCCTGTGCTTCCTGTGGCTGGCGGGCGTGGCGCTGAGCCCGGTCACGGCGGGGCTGGGATCGCTGACGGCGGCGGTCGGGTGCGAGTTCACCGTCCTGCTTTCGGAAGCGGTCCGCCGGCGCAGCCGCGGGCTGCGGTTGTCGATCCTCCTCGCCGCGTCGACGTCGACGCTGGGCTACGGAGTCCTCGTGCTGTCCCGGCTCGCGGCGGTCCGCGAGTTCGGTGTCCTGCTGGCGGGGTCGGTCGTCCTCGCGCTGCTTTCCGCGGCTTGCGTAGTGTGGCTCCGCCCGCCGCGGGAAGCGGAGACGACGGCGGCCGAGCCGGTTTCCCGTCCTGTCGAACGAGTTGTGGTGGAGGTGGGTCGATGAGCCTGCGAGTCGAACGCGAGACAGAGGTCGATGAGGAGGAGCCGGAGACCACGGCCGAGGAAGCCGAAAGCACCGAAACCGAAAGCGCCGAAACCGAAAGCGCCGAAACCGAAAGCGCCGGAAAGCGCGGTGGGTTCGTCCGCAAAATGCTGCCCAAGAGGCGCAGGATGCGCGTGCTCCTGCTGGTGGTGTTGCTCCTCGCAGGCGGCGGAGCCGGCGGCTACGTCTGGTACGAGTCAAAGCAGCTGCCCGCCGACGCGGCCTTCCGCGTCGGTGACCGCACCGTCACGGCGGACCAGCTGGCCGCCATGGTCGAGACGTGGCGGGCGATGTACGGCGTGCAGCCGCCGCAGGACGAAGCCACCCTGGGCAAGTTCCGCAAGGACTCGGCCAAGGCGTACGCGGTCAGCCTGATCCTGCAGCAGGCCGCCCAGGACCGCGGCATCGTGGTCGGTGACAAGGTGGCGCAGGACGCGCTGTCCAGGTTGATCTCGCAGCAGCTCGGCGAGGGCCCGGAGGCCCACGACAAGTTCGTGCAGCAGCTGGGGCAGGTCGGTACCTCGGAACCCGCGGTGCTCGACGAGATCAAGCAGCAGCTCGCGCTGTCACAGCTGTTCGACGCCGTGACGAAGGGGGCAGGCGACGTCGGCGACCAGGAGCTGAAGGACGCCTTCGCGGCGCGCAAGGACCAGCTCGCCACGCCCGAGACCCGCAAGCTCGGAAACATCGTGGTGCGCACCAAGGAGGAGGCCGACCAGGTGGTCGCGGACCTGGCGCACGGCGCGAAGTTCGAGACCGTGGCCCAGCAGCGCAGCATCGACACGGCCACGCGCGACAAGGGTGGTGATCTCGGCGCGGTCGCCCGCGGCCAGCTGCAGGACGACTACGGCAAGGCGGCCTTCGCCGCCGCACCGGGGGCCGTGTTCGGCCCGGTCCAGAACCAGTTCGGCTGGAACGTCGGTCGCGTGGGTGAGGTGACGCCGCCGGTGCCGGCGACCTTCGACAAGGTGCGTGACAGTCTCGAACAGCAGTTGCGGATGGAGAAGGCGCTCGGCGTCTGGCGGTCGTGGCTGGGGACCCGGATCCACGACGCGGGAGTCGAGTACGCCGACCAGTACCGGCCGGACGACCCCGACGCGGCGCCGGACGTCAAGCCGGGTGGCAGCCCGGTCACCGGGCAGCCGGGCCCTCGATGACGACCGCGATCCCGTTCCTGGTGCTGGCACTGCTTCTCGTCGCGTTGGGACGTTGGGGCGGCCGGCACGCCGGGCAGCTCGTCCCCGCGGCCCTGCCGGGTGCCGAACGCGAGCGGAGAACGCGGGTTCTCCGGCGAGGGGCGGTGACCGCCTACGTGGTCGCCGCGGTTTTTGTGGCCATGTCGGTCGTCGCGGTCTTCTGAAGGCCGGCGGGTGCCGGGCCGGGGTCAGCCCGGATCCGGCGCCCGCTTGCCCAGCAGTCCGTAGTGCCCGGCCATGCCGGCCGCCACGATCCGGTTCGGTGCGCCCAGCTTGTTCAGCAGGGAGGCCACCAGCCGCTTCGCCGTCCGCTCGGAGACCAGCATGCGCTCCGCGATCTCGGTCGTCTCCAGGCCACGGGAAAGCAGCACCCACAAGCGGATCTCCTCGACCGAGAGCTGGCCGAAGATCTCCTCGGGCGGGTGCCGTACCGCGTCCAGCAGCGACGTGAAAAGGGCGTCCTCGAGCACGCGGAAACCCGCGGCGATCGTCAGGAGCGGGGAAACCAGCACGTCCGGATCCGCCGATTTCGCCAGGAACCCGTCGGCTCCGGCGCGCAGCGCCTCTTCGGCCACCTTCATGTCCGACGTCCCGGACAGCGCGACGACCTTGGTGTCGGGATGGCGCGCCTTGATCTGCCGGATCGCCGGTATCCCGTTGACGGGCGGCATGGCGATGTCGACGATCGCGATGTCCGCGCCGCACGAGCCGACCAGCGCCGCCGCCTCCTCCGCGCGGTTCGTCGTGCCGCCGATCTCGAAGCGGTCTCCGGCCTTCGCCTTGAGCAGCAAGGCGAGGCCCTGCGTGAACAGGTCGTGGTCGTCGACGAGCACCAGGACGAGTTTCCGGTCTTGCATGGCTCACCCCGCCGGGAAGTGTCAGGATTGCCGGTGTAAACACCGTGGAGGGCAACGATGTCGACTGTACCGTGGTGGCGGTCCGCGCGCGCGAGGACCATCCTGCGCACGGAAGTGTTCCGGGACAGCGACATCCGGATCGTGGAGCGGGTGCCGGCGAGCGTCCGGGTCGGAGTCGTGGTGTCGGTGGGGCTGCTCCTCGCGGTCGGGCCGCCGGCCGTCCGCCAGCATCTCGCCATCACCCTGGTGTGGCTGGGGATCGGCAGCTGCTACGCGCTCGTCGTCTTCCGCGATCCGACGATCGAGTTGCGCAGCCGCTGGTCGTCCCTGCTGGTGACCGGATTGGACTCCGCGCTGACGCTGGCCATCATCACGGTCACCGGCGGGAGCAGCAGCCTGGCCGTGTCACTGCTCTTCCTGGTCATCGCGGCCGCGGCCATGCGGCTTTCCTTCGTGGCCACCGTCTCGCTGTCACTGGCCTTGGGCGTGGCCTACTTCGTGATCGCACTCGTGGTCGACGACGGGAGTGTGCCGCTCACCCTGCGGTTGCAGCAAGGCACGTGGTGGCCGCTTTACCTGGTGTTCATGGCCGCCCTGACCGGAGGCTTCGTCCTGCTGACCGAGCGGGCGACCCAGGCGCACACGGCCGCCCGCGCGCTGGCACTCGCCGAACGCGCCGCCGCGGACGAAGAGCGGGACCTGCGCAGCCGGCTCATGAAGTCCTACGAGGCACAGGAAACCGGACTGCAGGTGATCCTGCACGAGTTCCGGACACCGATCGCGTCGTTGAAGGCGCTCACCGACAACCTGGCGGAGCACACGACATCGGCGGCCGAGGACGACGACCACGCCACGAGCGTCCGGCTCCTGGCGGCCCACGCGAGTCACCTCTCGTCGATGATGGACGCTCTCGGTGACGTCGCCGCGAGCCGCCGGCCGACGTTCAGCACCGGGCGGCGCCGCATCGTCGACGTCCGGGAGTTCCTTTACGCGGCCGGGGATGCCGCCGGCTTGGCCGGCACCGAGCTGCGGATCATGGTCACCCCGGAAGGTGCGTGCTGCCGGCTGGACCCGCAGCTGCTGCGGCGCGTGCTCACCAATCTGGTGGAGAACGCGGGCCGGCACAGCCGGGGCACCCCCGTCGAGGTCGTCGCCCGGCTGGAGCCGGACCGGCTCCGGGTGATGATCCTCGACCGGGGGCCGGGCATTCCCGCCGAACTCGCCCCTCGCGTCACCGACCAGTTCGTGTCCGCCGGCGAGCGCCGTGGCACGGCGGGCCTGGGACTGTGGATCGCCGACCAGATCGTGCGGTCGCTCGACGGCAGGATCAGCCTCCGGCCGCGCTCGGGTGGCGGCCTGGTCGTCTACCTCGAAGTGCCGGTGGACTGAATCGGCCGGGAGGATTGGCACGCACGGGCCACCGATGGCTCGTGAGACCGCTGCGAACCCGTTTTCTCCTTGTGATGATGGCTCGGGAACTTCACCTACGAGGAGTTGACGTCAATGAAGACGAAGGCTGCGGTCCTTTGGGGACTGAAGGAGGATTGGCAGGTCGAGGAAGTCGACCTGGACCCGCCGAAGGCGGGCGAGGTTCTGGTCAAGCTGACCGCGAGCGGCCTGTGCCACTCGGACGAGCATCTCGTCACCGGTGATCTGCCGTTCCCCTACCCCCTGGTCGGCGGGCACGAGGGTGCCGGCGTGGTGGCGGGCGTGGGCCCCGAGGTCACCGACATCGCCGAGGGCGACCACGTCGTGATGACCTTTCTGCCGGCCTGCGGGCGCTGCTCGTACTGCGCGCGGGGCCTGGGCAACCTGTGTGACGCGGGCGCGGCCGTCATGCTCGGTCCCCAGCTGGACAACACTTATCGGTTCCACGCCCGCGGCGAGGACATCGGCCAGATGTGCCTGCTCGGCACGTTCTCCGAATACACCGTGGTGCCGGCCGCCTCGGTCGTGAAGATCGACCCGGGAATTCCGCTGGACAAGGCCGCGCTCGTCGGCTGCGGGGTCACCACCGGCTTCGGCAGCTCGGTCCGGTCCGGCGAGGTGCGGGCCGGGGACGCGGTCGTCGTCGTCGGCGTCGGCGGCATCGGTGTGAACGCCATCCAGGGCGCCCGGATCGCCGGAGCGCGGATGATCGTCGCGATCGACCCCGTCGAGTTCAAGCTGGTCAAGGCTCGCGAATTCGGCGCCACCCACACCGCGGCGTCGATGGACGAGGCGTGGAACCTGGTCAGCGAGCTGACTCGGGGCCAGCTCGCCGACGTCTGCGTGATCACCACGGACGTCGCCGAGGGCGCGTACATCACCCCCGCGCTTTCCCTCGTCGGCAAGCGCGGCCGGGTGGTCGTGACCGCGATCGGGCACCCGGAGGAGACGACGATCACGACCAGTCTCATGGAGCTGACGCTGTACGAAAAGCAGCTCCGCGGATCGCTGTTCGGGTCCTCCAACGGCCAGCACGACGTCCCGCGTCTGCTCGAGCTGTACCGGGCCGGTCTCCTGAAGCTGGACGAGCTCGTCACGACCGAGTACTCGCTGGAAGACGTGAACCAGGGGTACCAGGACATGCGCGACGGCAAGAACATCCGCGGCCTCATCCGCTACTAGCGGCTTTCCACCACGACCTAAGGACATTCCCATGGCGATCGACCGCACCATCGAGCACGGAAAGCGCACCGGCTACGGCAGCCTGAGCGAGGGCGGCCTCCGCATGGACGCCTTCCCCATGCGCTTGTTCCGCAAGGGGAACAAGAAGTTCTGGAACCCGGAGGACATCGACTTCTCCCAGGATGCCGCCGACTTCGCGGCGATGAGCCCGGACGAGAAGCGGCTCACCTCGATCCTCGCCTCGCAGTTCATGGCGGGCGAGGAGTCCGTGGCCCAGGACCTGCAGCCGTTCATGACGGCCATGGCCGCCGAGGGCAGGCTGGCCGACGAGGCGTACCTGACGCAGTTCACCTTCGAGGAAGCCAAGCACATGCAGGCGTTCCGGCTGTGGTTCGACGCCATCGGCCTGAGCACCGACCTGCACGAGTACGTCGAGTACAGCGAGCCGTACGCGAAGATCTTCACCGAGGAGCTGCCGAAGTCGCTGTACGCGCTGGGGACGGATCCCTCGCCCGCCGCGCAGATCCGGGCGTCGGTCACCTACAACCACGTCGTGGAGGGCTGCCTCGCCCTCACCGGTTACTTCGCCTGGGCGAAGATCTGCAAGAGCCGCGGGATCCTGCCGGGCATGCAGCAGGTCGTCAAGCTCATCGGCGACGACGAGCGGCGGCACATGGCGTGGGGCACCTTCACCTGCCGGCGTCACGTGGCGGCGGACGACCGCAACTGGGAGGTCGTCGACGAGCGGATGCAGGAGCTGCTGCAGCCCGCGCTCCAGCTGATCGTCCGGCTGTTCGACGTCTTCGGCGACAACGCGCCCTTCGGCATCAACATCGACGAGATGACCGACTACGCCCTCGACAAGGTCACCCGGCGGCTCGAATCGATCGAGAGCGCGCGAGGCCGCGCGGTCGAGGAGATCGACGACGACTACTCGCCGATGCAGCTGGAGGACAAGTTCGCCGCGGAGGACGAAGCCGTCGTGACACAGGCCCTCGCGACGGTCGGGGCCTGACCGCACCCCGCCCCGGCCACCCTCGACCGCAAGGAAGCCACCGACATGCCCCAGGCCAGTGCTGTCCGGACGCCGGACGAGACCGTCGACCTGCTGTTCGTCGGCGCCGGTCCGGTGGGCTTGTTCGGCGCGTACTACGCGGGGTTCCGCGGCCTGAGCATGGCCGTGGTCGACGCGCTGCCCGAGGTCGGCGGCCAGGTCCAGGCGATCTACCCGGAAAAGAAGATCTACGACATCGCCGGCCTCCCGGGCGTGCCGGGCCAGGAGCTGATCGGGAACCTGGTCCGGCAGGCCGAGCCGTTCGCCCCGAAGTACCTGCTGTCGCAACAGGTCGTGCGGCTCGAGCGGCGCCCCGGTGGGTGGCGGGCCACGACGTCGGCGGGTGTGGTGGTCGACGCACTGGGGGTGATCATCACCTCCGGCGTCGGCACGGTGACCCCGCGGCCGATCCCGGCCGGCGAGGCGTTCCTCGGTCGCGGGCTGTGCTATTTCGTGCCGCGGCTGGAGGTTTTCGACGGCAAGGACGTCGTGGTGGTCGGGGGTGGTGACTCCGCGGTCGACTGGGCGCTGGCCGCGCTGCCGAGGGCACGGTCGACCACGTTGGTGCACCGGCGCCGGCTCTTCCGCGCGCACGAGCACTCGCTGGCGCTGCTCCACGAGTCGGACTGCACGGTGCTGGTCGACGCCACCGTGACGGAACTGCGTGGCAATGAGCGGCTGGAGAGCGTCGCGATCGACGTCGCCGGTGAATCCGGGCCGCGGGAGACCGAAGCCCAGGTGGTCGTCGCGGCGCTCGGCTTCCTGATGAACCTCGGCCCGATCAACGACTGGGGCCTGGAACTGGCCGGCCGGGCGATCCGCGTCGACAGCAGGATGCGCACGAACCTGCCCGGGGTCTTCGCCGCGGGCGACGCCGCGACGTTCGACGGCAAGGTCAAGCTCATCGCCGTCGGGTTCGGGGAGGTGGCCACCGCCGTGAACAACGCGGCGGTGGTTCTCGACCCGCGGGCCGAGCTCGCCCCCGGGCATTCCAGCGACCTGACGGCTCCAGCCGGGGTCTGACCGCCGCGATTCCCCAGAACCAGAGGAGGTGCACTGGTGGCTTTCGTCATCGGAGAACCGTGCGTGGACGTCAAGGACATGACGTGCATCGAAGAATGCCCGGTCGACTGCATTTACGAGGGTGAACGGATGCTCTACATCCACCCTGGCGAATGCATCGACTGCGCCGCCTGTGAGCCGGTTTGCCCGGTCGAAGCCATCCGCCCGGCGCAGCGGGTGGACGACCGCTGGCGCCCGTTCCAGGAGTCGGCCAGGTCGGCGTTCGGCGAACTGGGCAGCCCGGGTGGCTCGACCAAGGTCGACCCGCCGATCGAAGACACGGATTACGTGAAGAGCTTCGAGAAGAACTGAGTTCCGCTCCGGCAACGGCGAGGACCGCCTCACGAAGGAGTTCCGGATGACGTCAATGGCGACGATTGAACGGGAAGGCGTGGATCCGTGGGACTTGGTCCGTGCCGCGCAGGAAGGTGACCATCGGGCGTTCGGCCTGCTGTACCGCCGGTTTTCCGTGGACGTGTTCCGGTTCGCCTGCGGGCGGCTGCGGGACGAGCACGCGGCGGAGGACGTCACCAGCGAAACCTTTCTCCGCGCCCTGCGGAGCATCGGTTCGGTGCGGTATTTCGGGAGCACCGTGCGGGCGTGGTTGCTGACCATCGCGAAGAACATCATTCGTGACCACATCAAGTCGGGCCGCTACCGGCACGAGGTGATGGTGTCGGAGTTTTCCGACGAGGGGCGAACGGCCGTGTTCCCCGAATTCAAGGTTCTTTCGGAGGCGTGTCGCGACGAGATCGTCCGGCAGATGCTCGAGCTGAGCGACGACCAGCGGACGTGTCTGCTGCTGCGGTTCTTCGAAGGGCTTTCCGTCACGGAGACCGCACAGGTGATGAAGCGGAAAGACAACGCCGTGCGGGCGCTCCAGCACCGGGCCGTCCGCCGGCTCGCCGACCTGGTCGACCCGGTCGCGGTGGCGTGAAGCGCCAGGTGGAACCGAAGGCGCGGCAGACAGAACCGAGCGAGAAAGGCGACCATTCATGACGACGATGTCGGTCGAGATCCCCGAGGCGGCCCGGACGTTCCTGACCGCGGCGGCACAGAGCATCCTGGTCGGCGCCGAGCGGATGCCGTCCGTCGGCGGGGAGACGATCCCGACGTTCGACCCGGCGACCGGTGCGTTGCTGGCGAACATCGCGGCGGGCGGGCAGGCTGATGTGGACCGTGCGGTGGACACCGCGCACCAGGCCTTTGTCCAGTGGCGGCAGCTCAGCCCGGCCGCGCGCGGCCGCGTACTGCAGGACATCGCGGACGCGATCGAGGAGCACGCCGAAGAGCTGGCGATCCTCGAGACGCTGGACAACGGCAAGCCACTCACCGAGTCGACCTACCTCGACGTCAGCCTCTCGGCGCAGATCTGGCGGTACTTCGGGGGCTGGACGACGAAGCTCGGCGGTCTGACGCTCCCGGTGTCGCCCGCGGTCGGCGAAGCGCTGGTCTACACCCGGCGCGAGCCGCTGGGCGTGGTCGGCGCGATCGTGCCGTGGAACTTCCCGCTGATGATCGGCTCCTGGAAGGTCGCGCCCGCGCTCGCCGCCGGGAACACCGCGGTGCTCAAGCCGTCGGAGTTCACGTCGTTGAGCGCGCTGCGGCTCGCCGAAATCGCACTGGAGGCGGGGCTTCCGCCGGGCGTGCTCAACGTCGTCACCGGTCTGGGCCCGGACGCCGGCCAGGCGCTCATCGATCACCCCGGGGTCGCGAAGATCTCGTTCACCGGTTCGACCGCGACCGGGCGGAGGATCGTGACGGCCAGCGCGGGCAGCCTCAAGAAGCTCACGCTCGAACTGGGCGGGAAGTCCGCCAACATCGTCTTCCCCGACGCCGATGTCGAGGCGGCGGCGCAGGGCGCGCTCAACGGCATCTTCCTGAACCAGGGGCAGGTGTGCTGCGCGGGCTCGCGGTTGTTCGTGCACCGGGACGTCCACGACGAGGTCGTCGCCGCGCTCGAGGCCGAGGCCGGTGAGATCCTGCTGGGTCACGGCCTCGACGAGGAGACGCAGATGGGCCCGCTGGTCTCGGCCCGCCAGCTCGACCGGGTGGCGGGCTATGTGGAGGCGGGTGTCCGGGAGGGCGCGACCCTGGTGTGCGGCGGCGAGCGACCGGGCGGCGCCCTCGCCGACGGGCACTTCCTGAAGCCGACGGTGTTCACCGACGTGCGGGACGAGATGTCCATCGCCACCGAGGAGATCTTCGGGCCGGTGCTGTCGGTGCTGACCTTCGACGACGAGAGCGAGGCGGTGCGGCGCGCCAACTCGAGCGAGTACGGGCTCGCCGCGGGGGTGTGGACCAACGACCTCAAGCGGGCGCACCGGGTCGCGCACGCGCTGGAGGCGGGCACGGTGTGGGTCAACATGTACAACATGATCGACCCGGCCGCGCCGTTCGGCGGGTACAAGTCCTCGGGCTATGGGCGTGACCTCGGTGAGGAGTCACTGCTCGGGTACACGCAGACGAAGTCCGTCTGGATCGGCATGGACTGACGTCGGCAGGTTTTCCGTTTGTCAGCAACAGAAACTCGACGAGGAGTGCAGAAATGGGTACGTTCAAGGATGACGCCGAGGTCTACAAGTACATCGGTGGCGTCTTCGAAAGCGGTCTGGCCGACCCCGACGTCGGCCCGAAGCTGAAGGGCTCCGGCGTCGTCCTCCAGATCACCTACACCGATCCCGACTCGATCGTGACGGTCGACATGCCCTCCGGTGACGTGCACACCGGCGAGAGCAGCCTGACGCCGCACGTCGAGCTGTTCATGTCGGCCGACACCGGCAACCGGTTCTGGCTGGGCAAGGTGAACCTGTCCGTGGCGATGGCCAGGGGCCAGGTCCGGGCGAAGGGCCCGGTGTCGAAGATCCTGAAGCTGGTGCCGGCCGCGAAGTCGCTCTTCCCCGCGTACGAGGCGATGCTCGAGCGCGACGGCCGGGCTGACCTGCTGAAGGCGTGAGTGGCGGGTAACCCCTCGATGCGTGGGGTTCCGGCGCGGGGACGATGTCGTCATCGCCGTCCGGCCTCGACCCACACTCCGTCGGAGGGTCCCCGGATTCGCCTGGGCCGACGTCGGCGAGCGGTCCGCGGCGGCGATGTTCACACCGGCCGAGCGGCTGGTCCACGCGGACTGCTCGACGGTGACGGGCTCGGTCCACGGTTGGACCGTGCCGCCGTCGCTGGTGGAGGCGTTCGAGAGCTCGGACCGGCAGATGCAGGCCACTCAGGGGCCGGGCGGTCGCCGACGTGGCATCGTCTCGTCCGGCAACCTGCGGACGGCGATGGCGCCGCGCTGGTGGCCGCTCGCGCCCCTTTGACTGACCCAGGTTGGGACGGCCACGCAGGCATGCGACAGCGGGCTTGCCGCCCCGACCGGTTGGTAGCGTCCGGCTCGGTGGCCGGGCCGTGCGGTCGTTGACCGCGTCCGAGCGGCCGCCGCCCGCCAGAGGACCGCGCGGACGCGGCACACGGGTCCGTCGCGCCGGTGATGCGAGCGTTTGGGCGTCTGTTCAGACGTAGTAGCCGACAGCGAAAATTCCGCAATTGCCCGACAAGTATGTTCAAGCGGGATCGTAAAATGCCCTTTAGGGCAAACTTGGCAAGAGTCAGGCTTGTGTCGTCGTCCGTCTTCTGTGAACTGTTGGTTACGTGGGGTTGAGGGAGTCGTGGCCCGGTTGAATCGGCGTACTTCCTTTGCTGTAGTTGCGACCCTTTCCGGTTGGACAGGCGACCTCCCGCGTGTGCGGTGAGTGATAGCGCCGGTGAAGCTCGACGCCTTGCTGGTCCAGGGCGGTTCTCAGGCCTGAGTCGGCTCCAGGTCAAGCGGGTTTTAACAACAATTTACATTTCTGGCGACTAGCTGGTGATTCATTGTCGAAATCGGGTTCACCACTCAGGGTGATGTCCGCGCGGGTGAGATTCCTTGTTCGCGTCGTTTGTTGAGGGCAGGATGCGTTCTGTTCCCCGACCGAAGGGCTCGCCATGTTGTCGCGTATTTCACTGGCTACGGTGATCGCCGTCGTCGGGGCATTCAGCTTTTCCTTAACTCCCAGTCTCGTGCAAGCGGGACCGGTGGCGAATGCCGCAGCGTTGCCGGCGCCCTACTCCGGTTCGACCCACGGGGATATCCTGTCGCTGGGCTTGAACGCCGCGGGCATCGCGAACATCGACGCGATACTCGGACACGCGAGGACGGCGACCGACAGCACCAGAGATCCACGGGCGCACGCCGAGTCGGCCAACCTGGAGGCGGGGGCGCTCGGCATCCCCGTCTCGGTGGTGTCCGACCAGGCGAATTCGAACAACGCCACGCCGACCGACAGCTACAACACGGGTCTCGGTCAGGTCGACGTCCCCGGTGTGCTGGACACGGGCCTGCTCACTGGATCGGGTAGCACGGTGTGGGCGGGTGACGCCGCCTGTGTTCCGGACGGCCAACCGATCTCGACGGCCGATGTCAGCCTCGCCGGCGCGACCCTGGGCATCCAGCCGCCGGCCCCCGTGCCTGCGATCAACATCCTCACTCTCGGCACGGTTACCACCAGCGGAAACACCGCGCTGAATGCCGGCTCGGTGGTCTCCACCACCAGCGGCAATCTCACATCGCTGAGTCTGCTCAACCAAAACGTTCAGGTCGACGTGGTGTCCAACCCGACGCTCACCGCGACGTCCAACGGCACCACGGGGACCGTCACGGCGAACAACTATGCGATCGACGTGACTGTGGGCGGAACTACGACCAGGCTCACCGCGGGCGCCTCCCTGCCGGTCAACGTCGACCTCGG
Organism: Amycolatopsis sp. SID8362; assembly: GCF_010550475.1. Classification (NCBI taxonomy): domain Bacteria; kingdom Bacillati; phylum Actinomycetota; class Actinomycetes; order Pseudonocardiales; family Pseudonocardiaceae; genus Amycolatopsis; species Amycolatopsis sp. SID8362. The sequence continues at coordinate 1,254 of NZ_JAAGNB010000967.1, read as the reverse complement.
CGGCGGGGTCATCGCATCGCTGAAAATCGGCGTCGGAGGGCTCACAGACAACTCCTCAGGTGCGACCGCATCCGGCTCGATGACGTTCATCAACATCACGGGAACCATCGTGCTGGACCCGCCGTTGCTGCCGCCGACCACGCTGGCCACCATCAACTTGGGCCTGCTCCCGCTGTCGGCGACAGCGACAGCGCCGACGGGCGGCGTGCAGTGCTCCGTTCTCCAGCCGCCGGTGATCACGTCGCCGACGGAAGGCTCCACCACCAGCGAGTCGCCGACGATCACCGGCACCGGCGTCCCCGGCGCGACGGTCACCGTGACCGAAAATGGGACGATCATCGGCACGGCCACGGTAGGTTCGGACGGCACGTGGTCACTGGTGCCATCGACGCCGCTGTCTCCAGGTCCGCACACGATCGAGGCGACCCAGAAATCCAGTACGGCCGCCTCCGGGGCATCGGCTCCTGTGACCTTCACCGTGATCGATCAGACGCCTCCGGCGGCGCCGGTGATTACTGGTCCGGTGGCTGGTTCCACCATCGGTGATTCGACGCCGACGATTTCGGGTACGGGTGAGCCTGGGGCGACGGTCACGGTGTCCGAGGGCGCGACGGTGTTGTGCACGGCGACCGTCGACGCGACGGGGAATTGGAGCTGTGACTCGTCGACGCTGCCGGATGGGTCGCACACGGTCACGGCGACGCAGGCGGATGCGGCGGGGAATGTTTCGGCGGTGTCGGCGCCGGATACGTTCACGGTTGATTCGGCGGTGCCGGCGGCGCCGGTGATTGCTGGCCCGGTGGACGGCTCGATGACGAGTGATTCGACGCCGGCGATTTCGGGTACGGGTGAGCCGGGGGCGACGGTGACGGTGTCCGAGGGGACGACGGTGTTGTGCACGGCGACCGTTGCTGCGGATGGGACGTGGAGTTGTGACTCGTCGACGTTGTCGGATGGGTCGCACACGATCACGGCGACGCAGGCGGATGCGGCGGGGAATGTTTCGGCGGTGTCGGCGCCGGATACGTTCACGGTTGATTCGGCGGTGCCGGCGGCGCCGGTGATTGCTGGCCCGGTGGACGGCTCGATGACGAGTGATTCGACGCCGGCGATTTCGGGTACGGGTGAGCCGGGGGCGACGGTGACGGTGTCCGAGGGGACGACGGTGTTGTGCACGGCGACCGTTGCTGCGGATGGGACGTGGAGTTGTGACTCGTCGACGTTGTCGGATGGGTCGCACACGATCACGGCGAC